>CAZOOM010000083.1:0-1610 GCA_964581425.1 uncultured bacterium
GGCACACGCAGTGCAAACTTATTAACCAAAAATCAGGTTATGAGTTTGTCGTCGACCGATCCTCCTACCAAATTTATCAGTATGTTGGCCGCTGGAAACATCCCCGAGTGTATGTCATGCCGCCCCTTCTTCAGGAAAACTCGAACTCCGAAGTCTGATTTTTTAAACTCTAAGATTTTTTTTTGCGGCCGATTATTTGTATAGCTCTCATTGACAAATCTTATCAGGAGGACGCTATGAAATGGCTAGTCGCGTTTGTGCTCATCCCCATCCTTTTGATCGCTACAGGACTTCGCGTTGATTTTGATGCGGTTTTGCAAACTTTTCGGGCTAAGCCGCAGACTTCAGAGATTCAAACCCTTCGATTGAAAAATGGCAATACGCTGGTAGGAGAGGTTACAGCGGAAACGCCGGATGCGATTACAATTAATTTGGATGGGGCCTCCATGGTTTTTAAAAGATCCGAAATTGCATCCAATCAAAAGACCGATATCAGCCGCTGGAGTCAAGAAGAGATGGTTGCCCATGGCCTGAAACGCAAAGGAAAGACATGGATCTATTTTGATGAAAAGAAAAATATTTTTACTCATTTTAAAATGTGGGACCCGGTAGGAGATATTACTAAAGACTCAGACCGGGTTACTGAGAAACTAAAAAAACGATGGGGCCCTTCTGCTTCTGAGAGGTTAGATCATGTGATTGCTGAGCAATCACGACTGGCCAAAGCTCAGCGGCAGGCAGAGGCGGAAAGCAACGGTCGTTAATCTGATAAAAAAGGAGCAGTTGAGAAGTCCCAACTGCTTCCGGCACGCATTTGGTTTAAATTTCAGGAATCGAAAAATTTATTCCGTTTTTTCCAGCGTTCTTCCATCTTCTTGTTCATTACATCGAATTTCTTTTGCTGATCCTCTGTTAAAATTTTTCGGATCTCATCCTGGGTTGTTGTGCGTAAAGCCTCGAATTGCGGTTTGACCTGGGCGTGCAACGCAGCCATTTGAGAATGCGTGGTTTCAAAAATGGCAGCCACTTTTGTTTTCTGCTCATCATTTAACTGGAGTTCTTTGGTGAATTTATTGAGCAGGTGCTGTTTCATGCCGCCTTTTTTCCAGTGTTTTGAAGCACATTCTTTGGCATTCCATTGGCCAAAAGCGGTGCCTATAGCAAAGCCAATCAGCAAACAAAGGATCACTTGGTTCCATTGAACGCGGCTTGGTAGTTTCATAACTCCTCCTTAAGATTCCAAAGCGAATTGACATCAGGATTATCCTGAGCTACTGCCCACTGGGTTTCCTGGGGTAAATTTTCCATGAGCACAGATTCCACATTCACTGCGTAAGACTCGCGCGGCATCAAAGTGATGACCAGCAAAGCAATTGCAAAAGCATATCCTATGGCTGGAAAAAATAAGCGCTGGAAAAATCCTTCTTTGGCTGCGGGTTCAGGGTTCCTTTCTGCGATTTTTTCCATAACTTTAAAAATAAAAGCTTCAGAAGGAGCCGGAGCAGCAGCCTGCGCTAAAAGGGTTCTTAGTTTGTCCCACCTGGCTGCCGTGATTCTGCAATCTTCACAAACCGAGAGATGCATGATCACTTGATTCCTCTCTTCAGGAG
>CAZOOM010000083.1:1620-12659 GCA_964581425.1 uncultured bacterium
CTCCCGGTCTCGGAGCGCTAGCAATTGATCGCGAATGTCATCGTGTTTCATAGGGTCCTCTGTATTCTTAGACGGCTTCTTCCTTCAAAAAGTGTCGCATTTTTAATTCAAGCTCTTGCCGTGCCCTTTTAAGTCTGGATTTGACAGAGTCTAGCGTGCAACCCAGGGTCTGGGCAAGCTCTTCATAACTTAGGCCCTGGACCTCTCTTAAAATCAGCATATTTCTTGAAATCTCGGGCATATGAGAAAGGAGTTGAGTGATGAGTTCGGTCATATCTACCGAAGGCTTAGCCGTGTTGGGTGCGATCATGGCCGCTTCAATGGTGTCGCCATTTTTTTCAATCAGGGCTTCCCAGGATTCTGTCCGGGTTCTTTTTCTTTTTTTCAAAAGGTCAAGGCAATGGTTGGTAGCAATGCGGTAAATCCAGGTGGAGAAGGAGGCTTCCCCTCGAAATTTATCCAGAGATTCGTAGGCCTTGATAAATATTTCCTGTGCGGCATCTTCGGCTTGAGTGGCGTCTGCGAGCATCATGCCGGCATATCCGCGCACGCGGGCTTCATACTTTCGTATGAGCTCTGCGTACGCGTTTCGATTTCCGTTTTTTACTTGTTGAATGATTTCAGAATCTTCGCCCGTCATGGTTTTTTGCCTTCTTAATGATATCCCGCTTAAGACGAACCATCTTACTTTATTATTCTATATCGCATTCCAATTAATTACAGAGGTTTGCGATGTGGCTCGAGCGGCTATACCTTCTTTTTAATATACCGTGCTTTAAGTTCATCGACGGTCGGATGGTCTGCATAAAACTCACCTTGAGGTCCTAAGAATCCTTTTTCAGTTTCTTTGAGAACTACGAGAGTGAAGGTTCCATCGTTATTTGGAATATAAATTTCAAACTTATCATCCTCTGTTTTTTTCGATGGTGTTGATGACGCAAGGGTAGTTGAAACAGGTGAGCTTGATGTTGGCGCCACAGAGGATATGGGTGTCACTGGAGGCACAACTACGGGCGCGGTTTGTGCCATAACCACAGGACTTCCAGGAACGGTATAGGTTGGAGCCGTGACCACCATGTATCCGTTAGGAACCGATGAGTAATAGGTGTATCCGGAAACATAGTAGGGCAGTCCATTCACAATCACAGTCGTGTATCCCGGAGGGAGCGCGGGAACGATTGCGCCCACAGGAGGCTGCGTGATCACATAACCGCTGGGAGAATGCCGATAAAAAATTCCCGCGCAATAAAGCAGTGAAAGTCCTCCGACAATTAAAGAAACATACCCGGCAGGCAGGCGGTGCGCCACATATCCTCCGTGATATCGATCACGATGAAAATCACGGGGAATATCATGGCGCGAAAAATTCTTAAAACCGCCTGCGTGAGAGTCGCGTCTTTCCCAGCTGTCAGCATAGGCTGGGATGGATGAAAATAAGAATGAAGCAGTGGTGATCATAGCAATCGCCTTTTTCAACATGAAAATCTCCTCGTTTGAATCAAGTTTTGGAGTTGGATTTTTTTCAGTCTCACACCCAAAAAAGAGAAGAAGCTGTCTTCTTTCCTTTTGCTTATTTAGACGATCCCGATCATTTCTTTGTGTCACATGCGGATTTGTAGAGAGAATTAAGACCGGAACAGAAAGAAAAAGGGACGGCTCTTTTTTTTAGAACCGTCCCTGAATCTTAGGCGGACTTAAGCAAAGATGCGATGACTTCCTCGAGTACAAATCACATTGCGATGACTGAAGCAACCTCGACGAAAAAAATGTTTCCGAGGATGATGCCAGCGAGACTCATGAAACTCATGCGTTCTTGCATTTTGCAAATGAGAAGGTTGAAATGCCTCGTGGCGATTGCGATATCCATGGTTTCTTCCTTCATCCGCAAATGCCGGAAGCGCCTGAAGCAGCAAGGCGAACGTGGCGATGGCGATGACATTGATTTTCTTCATAAACTTCCTCTTCTTTCTTATGGGAATAAGTTGATGACGTTTGATTTTTCCCTTCAGTGATTTAGACGCTGCGATGGCACATTCGGTGTCATCAAAACTGATAGCAGATGCAATATTTTCAATCCTTTCAAAAGACACTGCGTAAGTTGAAAATTTCTTGCTGCGGACCATTGAAAGACCATGTGCACTCAGGTAGTGTTTAATTAGAAGTGTTAGTAATGTTGGTTTTGTAAGGGGGTGGCATTTATGTGGCTGCCACAAACGATAAGGAGAATAGGGACAGGCTTGATGGCTTTGGCTCTGGTGGTGATGGTAAGCTCTGTAATTTTTCCATCAACGGCTCAAGCTGGGAGTGCTCGGTTGTCTGACAGATGTATTTCAAGATAAGTGGAAGTATTTTAGATAAGGAATCGTGATCAAAAAGGCCGGGCGTATCCTCTCCGTCCGGCCTGAGTGCGAATATGGGATTGATTGCTTCAAGCGAAATAACTCCAGATGGAGTTCTTTACTTTGCGCGGGTTTGATCCGATATATTTTTTGTCAAAGCCAGCGGTGATCAGTAAAAGGAGTCTAATCTTCATGCGTTTTCCCCGACCGCTTTTTATTTTCTTGATGTTAGCTGCATTTCCTTCGTTTCTTTTTTTAGCTTCTCCCGCTTTTGCTGAAAAAATTGTGATGAAAGATGGTAATGTTCACGAAGGAAGTTTGCTCGGAGAAGATGCTGACTCGTTTTTTTTGAGTGAAAATGGACAAGTGCTCCAATTGGCAAAAAAAGAAGTGGCTTCCCGGATTGATTCAGAGCCTTTTCTAGCTGCTCAAGATGTATCTCTTGACCGCCCAGCCCAAAAACTCAATCATGCGGCAAAGAAAGATTCTGGTTCCTCCTCCCATTTCCCCAGCGTGGAACAACTGGGGCAGATGTATAGCGAAGGCATGCAAAAGCGCGCAGTTGAAGATTTAGCTCAGGTCGGAGAAACGATGAAGATGCAGGGGCGAGCGGTTGAGTTTCAGGAAAAAATGAAAAAAATAAATGAAAATTTCAAACCTTTTGTAGATCAAAACAGAAATAACCCTTTATTCGCTTGGGCGTTTAATATCGTGAGCGAGATTTTGGCTAAAAGTAAATTGCACCGTTTGGGCACAGAGCTTGCGATTTATGAAATGGAGCATGGTGCGATGCCGGATACTTTGGAGGGATTACCAGCGCTTGATCCAGCAATCTCCCAAAATGGCGAGCCTTTAGCCAAAGAATACCGATATCATTTATCCCGCATTGAAAATGCTTACATGTTGGTGGCTGAGCCGGTCAATCGGGAGCAAAAGCTAAAAACCTTTGTTTTCGATTCAAGGACAGGCCGGATCACTGCCAATATTCCTACGATTTCCTAATTTTTTTCCTTTCGTTTTTAATCCCTCAATCCTTGTGTTCTCGAAACTGTTTAGCCCTCTGAAGTGCAAATATAAAACTTTTTGTTCTCTTCCGAAATCATTCTGCCCGCGTGGATCAACTCCGGTTTGAGCTGGCCTCATTCGGCTCTCGCTCGTCCCGCCCATTCCATTGTCGGGACGGCTCGAGACGTTTCGTCAGAGATCAAAAAGTTTTACCTTGATCTCGCTCTCAATACCCAAGACTCTGAACGGAGAAACGTCCGGAGCCGCTTTTTTTGATGGAATGAAAAAAATGCGTGCGGAGGCGAGCGAAAACCACACAAACCGGGGTCCATCCCTGTGGTTTGAGTGTTTTCGAAGTTCAGAGTCTTGGGCTTGCTTCAATCTGCTAAATAGGTACGTATTCCAAGGCTATCTGCAGCTACTCTGCAAAAACCCGCATTTTTAAATCCTTAACCTGTTGATATATAACAAGTTATGAGTATGATTTCACAGATTTGCCCTTCTGAGCATGAGCAGGTACTCTTTATTAAGGAAGAAAAATCAACCATATCACTTCATTAAGGGCTAAAAAAAGATGCTTTTTGTGAAAACCCATCGGCTGCTTACCCGATCTGTAGCAGTCTTGACTGCGTGCACACTTTTTTCATTTGGACCCAGCACGTCTTATGCCCAGACGCCTCAGGCGGAATTCTTGAATCCACCTTCTGTGCGCGTTTTGTCTCAAGATCTGACCTCCATTCCTTTGCCTGAAGCGTTGGGAAATATTCAAGAAATTTACCGCGCAGGAAATCAAAGCCCAATCGTGGTTTTAATTCAGGACGCACACGCTATTGCCGATGCGCAAGCCCACATTCAAAAGTCCATCGATTTTTTTGAAACCCACTACGGAATTTCAACCGTGATGCTTGAAGGTGCTTCAAAGACTTTGGATGCACAAATTTTCCAAAGCTTCCCGGATGCTGAAAGACTTCATGTTGTGATGAGACAGTATGCCGAGCGGGGAGAGCTGACAGGAGGAACCGCAGCCGCAATTTACGAAAACAGGTTAAAGCATAGAGCATGGAGCATAGAGCATGGAGAAAAGAAACCCCGCGCTCCGGGCCCCATGCTCCATACGCACTTTGTGGGCATTGAAGATTGGGATCTTTATGAATCCGGGGTTCACGCTTATCAACAAGCGCTCCAGCTTCAGCCCGAAATTCTAAAAGATCTGGAATCATGGAAAACCAATCTTGATCAGGCCTTTCAGACAAAAAGTTCTCAGGAGCTGTACGAAGTGGAAAATGCGATCCAAGATTTTGAAGCGCATCCTGAAGATCTTGTCCGAATTCTAAAAAACCTATCGCGCTATCAGGCACCGCTGGCAAAATCGGATTTGGACTCGATTTTAAAAACTTATTTAGAAGGAGAGAAGGAAAATCCGAGTCTTCAAAAGGAATTACGTCATCTTTCTGCTTTGGTGAAAGCACGTCTTCAAAAGACGAGACAAGGACAGCGAAAAAAATCTGAGGAATTGCTCCAGCAAAAATCTCAGGCGTGGAAAACAGGTGGGATTTCCAGCCAAGAATTTGCCTGGTTGCTCAGGAAAATGGCGCGCAGGCATGGTTTTAAGATCAAGACTTCGCATCAATTCCAAGAACTTGCCAGCAATCAAGAAAAACTAATTCTTATTCAAGGTTCCCGCCTTTCCAGAGAGTTTGAAGCTTATGCAAGTACGGTCAAAGAGTCCTTGTTTAAAAACGAGGAAGAGCGTGCGCTTGACCGTGAGCTCCAAGGTTTGTGCTTGATCCAAAAACTGGGGCGCTTAGAGCTTCGTGAAGATGAGTGGCGCAAAATTAAAGCCCTTATCAGTAAGCTTGAATCTCAGAAGGTCAATCTCATTCCGGAAAATGGAGTTCTGAAGCAGCAGGAGTTGAAAAATCTTATTTCTAAAATGGGACCTTGGTTTGAGTTTTATCAGATTTCCGAAAAGCGCGATGACGTTTTTATTCGAAAAATTATCGAGTCACTAGCGGTGCGCCGCCAGTCTCTGACAGCGACCAGCGACCAGGGTCCAGCGGCAATTTTTGTAGCCGGTGGTTTTCATACAAGCGGGATGACGCGGCGCCTCAAAGAAAAAGGAATGTCCTATGTCTTAGTCATGCCAAAAATCGAAAGTATTCCAAATCAAACGCATTACCGAGAGCAAATGCTTGGCCATGTTTCCTGGGAAAAATATTTTGTAGAGGAAAACGGAAAAATTAATCTGCACGATGCATTTGTGAGGCATGCGAGAGACCAATTGTTGCAAAGCGCAGAGCGCAAAGCGCAAAGCGGAAACAGCCAAGAAGTTCAAACGAGTCCGAACGCTATGCGCTATGCGCTTGGCGCTATGCCCTATGCTGCGGATTTGAAGCTCTGGCGTGATCAAATCATTCGCGATCTTTCCAAACAGGGGCGCATTCAAGAGGCCGGGAAATACACAAAATATTTGGATGAAGTCATTGCTGGAAAAATCCCAAATCCCAAATCCCAAAATTCAAAATCTAAAATGTCAATTTTAGATCACTGGTGGAAGGCGATTGACCGGTTCGGGTTCGGGCTCGAAAAACTTCAGGTTGAGAAAAAACTTTCCGAGTCTTCGATCTTGGAACTTCTCCGCACTTCCAAGACCATTCCCATGGCTCCGGCCAATGCGCTCGTGGATATAGCAGTGAGCCGCCAATCGCTGGGGGATGCTAGAAACCAGTTACCAGCAACCAGCCTGCCTGCCGGTCAGGCAGGTAGCCAGCACCCTACGCGCAGTGAACTTGTACCAAGAGCAGAAACGCGCTTGTCTCCGGTTAAGCCAAGTATTTTTCAGGACTCGCTTAAGGCTTCCGCCACAAAGATGGCGGACAAGCGCTCTGTCCCACCCGAAATCAATCAAGGGGACAGCACTCGGAGACGCGCTGAAATGCGAACGCTTGCGATTAACGATTCCAAAAAAATTAAGTGGTCAGAAAATGCGCAGCGAACGGTGCAGGGTTTAGAAAAAGTGATTCGTGAAGGCAACGGCCGATGGTTTATCGGCATTTTGGGGAAGTCCGAGGATGATCGGGATGAGTTGGTACCCGAAAGAATCGAACTGACTGCTCCAACTGATCTTTTTTCAAACGTCCAGCATGTTTATAGCCGGCTTTTAAACGAGTGGTGGAATTCGATTCGGCATAATGATTTTCTTCCCGATGATTTTCGCAGCTTGATGGGTGACCCAGATAAAGCGGATGATTATTTTAAAACAGCAGCAGGGCAGGTGCTTTTAGATCGATTAGACAGTTTGTTTTCAACATCACCTTTAGCTTACGATGCGTCTGATGTTCCGATTCGTGAGCAAATAAGGTTGATTTTAAGAAACATGTATTATGAAGATCTCTTTGAAAAAGAGCTTTTGGAGGCGTCGAAAAAGCGAATCATCGTCTATGTGCACGGCTCTGCCGACGATATGGCAAACCAATTTATTGCCGATCCGTATTCTTCTTTTAATCACAGTGTTATTTTGAAAGCAAGCAAAAATACATCCGGTACTTGGGATCTCATCCCAACCTATAGACATCGCAGTCTTGAGGATGAATCGGAGATTTTTTTAATCATGATGTTACTCGATCTTGAATCGGATCTTCAAGGAGGCGGGGAGGAGAGCCAAAAAGCAAAATTGGAGGAGCATCGAGGCATTTCGGATATTTTGGTGAAGCGCGGCCTTGACACACTGAACGCTTTCGATCAAGAAAAGATACTTGAAAATTATCGTCATTTGAAAAAAACAGGAATTACGGATGTGCTTCGAAGAATTATCGAACACGCGCGGGATACCGAAAACATGGATCCGATCGCTCGGCAAAATACTTTTTATACGGCGACTTCGGTGCTGGGTGATTTGCAAGACGCACTGGGTGAGACACCGGAAATTACCAGTGTTGGAGATTTGTTGCATGATGCCGTTGTTCAAATCTACGGAATTTCTTTTGAGCAATTTATTGATGGTTCGAGTCAGGATTTGCATCCCAATCTGATGAGGCAATTGTCAGAAATGAGACAGGCGCTTCAAGAACCTACCACGTACCAAATTGAGCCCCAAGATGATGGCATTTCTCTTAGAGATTCTTTGCTTCATCATTTATTTGGCGAAGAAGAGCTGGATGACTTAATCGTCCAGATCGATCACGAAGCTCCAGGATCTCGTTTTGGAGACATGGATTCTGACTGGCAAAATCAGACGCTTAAAACGGGTCAGAACATCACGGTGATACCTCCAACGCGTTCGGAAGTGCGAGAAAATTATTCTGAGCAAGGGCAAGCGCTCGCGGCTGTCTTTCAAACCATGAAAACACAAGAGCCTGCGATTGTTACAAAAGCAAATGGAGCGAAGTATGTTGCTCGGCTAAGTATCAGCGATGGGCAGAACAAACATACCCACGTGGTAACGGTGCACTATATTTATCAAAAAGGGGAAACCCAGCGTTTTGTTGGATCGAGCAAAATGTATTTACGGGATCTCCATACCGCGCATCCGTTTATTTTGAGCGGCGGCACGAGGATTGATTCTGTCCATCATCAGCGGCAGGGACTGAAATCAGCTTTAAATGAGTATCTGCGCGAGCATGTTGCTCCGGGCACACTTTTTTCTTCTGTCATCACGAACAATCTCACGGTTTATGGGATCCACAAAGCCTTGGCGCAAAAAATTGCTTCAGATGATACTCGTAAAACTTTATTTGATGCCATGAAGCTTTTGCAGGATAAGCATGCAGAGGCGGCTTTGGATCCGCTTCGTTCGGGCAAAGCATTTCTCGGCAAGCGCGATATGGATACGATGTGCGAGCAGATCAGAATTTTATACGACGCCGGGATTCGTTTGACTTCTGAGGAGCTGGGAGAGATCCGGTCTGTGGGAAATCTTGGGAAAAAACTTGGGCCTTATCAGGAAATTCTGCCTGTCCGTGTCGGGAAAGGGAAGACAAGTTATGTGAATCTAGAACACCGGATTTATATTGGATCTCAGCAAAAGCCAGACGATGCTGGTTCTGCTCGCAGTGAAGTCAGGAAACATCCTGAAACAGAGGTCGTGATTGAAAAACTAATGCGTGCTTCTCCAGAATTTCGTGAAGCCATGCACGCCTTTCAACAAAATCCTCCGCAAGATATGAATGCCCAATATTGGGGGGCTGACGAATTTGCTTTACAGTTTGAACAGGATAAGAAACAAGACTGGAGCGCCTCTCCACACAAGGAGAGCCTGGATCGTTTTTTATCCTTTGTCAGCAGCAAAGATGCGCGCCTTCTTGATATTGGAATGGGTGCAGGAAGGGCTCTCAAGGAATTCAAGGCAAAGGGATTTACTCATCTTTACGGTGTTGAACTTTCTCCCGTCCTGGTAAGGGAAGCTTTAAGCGACCGTGATCTTAGCAATGGGCTGGAATCGCCGGAAGCTCATTTTCGATCCGGGGATTTCCGCAGTATGGATTTTAAACAGGAAAAGTTTGACGGAGTTTTATTGAGTGATGTGCTGCTGTATTTTTCTCCAGAGGAACAAATCGATGCGCTTTTAAAAATCCGTGATCTTTTGCAAGATTCAGAGTCACCTCTTTTTATAAGATGGGCTCCGGGAAATAACAAAGTAAGTGATAAAACCAAGAGTCTTTCTGACGGCACAAAAATCAAAGGTTGGGTTTTTACCGTGACGCCCTCTTATTTCAAAGCGATTTTGAGCGCTGCAGGATTTGATTTGGTCCAGCCCATTGAGCAAGTGAAGGGGCCGATCAATGTGGGGACTAAGGATCAGAGAGAGCAGGCTTATCTCACGGCTTTTATCCGCAAACATTCAGAACGTCCCCAAACCACACAACGTTCCGATGTTCGGAATGAGAACGCGCCTCGATCAAAATTAAGGCAAACATTTTTATGGTTGTCTGCATTACTTCTCAGTTTCTGTTTGGCGGGAGGATTTTGGCTGACTTGGCACGAACAACCCTCTAGCGATGATAGGGTAAGTGAAATGGTGCGTGGGATGTCGCTTATGATCGCAGCTGGACAAACTTTCTTGGCTGAGGACGAAATTTTTATGAGAGATATTAATTTTCTCCAGGAATGGTCTGAAAAATATCCTCTTTCTGTTCTAGAAAAATCCATTGATCAATTTTTCGCTCAGCACAAAAAAGACAGACTTTCAGAAAAGTATCTTTACCCCGGAGCTATGAAGCTGCCGCGCATGATTCGCAATCCAGCCTTCCGTGTTTTTGGCATCAAAAAACCTCCTTATGTGACTTGGACGCGTGAAGATATCCAGGCGCTCAAAGGCCTTGCCTGGTTTTTTTCTCATTATGAAATGGATTTGAGCCAGCAAGGTAAGTCATGGCGTGCTGAGCGTAATCTCGAGCATTTGAAACTTATTTCTCTGACAGGCGACGGTGGTGAAGCTGAGTTTGATCTCATCAACCGCAAGCTGATTCGCAATCAACCGGGGACTCAAAATTCGATAGTTCTTCAACCTAAAAAGCTAGATTTGGGTGAACAGCCCGGCCGACAAGAAGTTCGAAGTACTGTCGAGGATGCGATAAAAAAACTAGAGGAGCAGCTTGCGCGGCTTGGATCAGTGCCAGAAGCAGTTCAAAAAGTGGTAAAAGAAAAATCAGTCGAGAAACTGATTCAAGAGAACATGCCGCTTGTCTTGATGAATCCTGTTGATCTTGATCATGGCGGGGCGACGCGAAATTTTCTTAACGGGTTCAAAGAGCAATCCGTTCCCGAAATCATTGCGAAGGTAAGAGGCTTGGCCAGGCTTTATCAGAAATATTCGGAACTTGTTCTTGAAATGAATCGAAGGATTGATGAGCGCGGTCTTCCGTCTTCTGCCAAGATTTCCCATCTGCTTTTTGTTGACGATTCGGATCAGCAAAATCCCATGCGGTTTGCTGTCTCCCCACACGGACCTGAACGTAATGTCATTGCTCTCAATACGAACGTACTTTTAAATGAAGAAAATGATATTTACGGAATCGAAACTGTGGCGCATGAAGCTGGCCATGGTTGGGCTCATCGATTTTTAGATCGTTCTAAAATTCGAAAAGATCTTGAGGAAGATGAGGAGATTATCGCGAACTGGGCGGCGGCTCATGTACTTTCGCGACCTGAAATTGGAAAGTTTCTTCAAAATCAAGTGATCGTGAGAAAAAAAATCGAAGCCTCGGCGCCGGGTTCGGTGTATTCGCCGACGAATGACACTATCGCGTACCTCAATGCTTTTGCGTTGGAAAATGAAATTTCGACCGAAGTCCTTGCTCCGCTTGGACGCGTGAATCCATCTCTCGTTCAGAATTACCGAGAATTGTACCAGTCCCTCCGCTGGCGATCCGAATCGCGAACTAAAGCAGGAGATCAAGCAATTGCAAAATTGATGACTTCTTTTCGTCGTGAAGTGGAAGAGGAAATTCAAAACAGTGCTCCGCGCTGGCAGAACCTCTCTTCGGAGAAGGAGCGAATTGACGGGTATCTGAAATTTGTTTTGGAAAAAGGCCGCTCTGAAGGCATTCCCATAACTTACCAGCATCGTTCGGTAAAAGATTTATTTGAGCGTACCTGGGAGGAAGCTCGCAAAATCTTACTTGCTCATCTTTTGGGTTACAGGATTCCAAAGGATTGGAAAGATGCTTTCGCTGTGGCTGTCAGCATGTTCCTCCT
>CAZOOM010000084.1:0-12613 GCA_964581425.1 uncultured bacterium
TCAGCAGCTTCATCATCGTAACGCAAAGCTAGCGTCAGAAGATTTTCTCCCTTGCCAGACTGATAAGAAATAATACGATAAGCCTCTGACGAGGAATTCAAACTAAACACCATCTTCGCAGTTTCGTCAGCCGGATCAAACACCGTAACCGTTTGCTTTTCGTAATCATAAATCTTTTGTGTGAAAAAACGGCCATTCAGTTGATAGCCCACTTCTAAAAGCTGCCCTAATCGACCTGAAGCATCACTGGAATAAAGATAAGTCGAAGATTCTCCTTTGGCATTCAGCGTTTGGATTTTAACTTGCGGCGATCCGCCTGTTTTTTCAGAATCAAGATATTCAAAATTACGGGTTTCAAGGTCTCCATTTTTTCCAGTGAAGTCAATAATCTGATAAATTTTCTGATCCTCTTTTCCAACCGTGAACGAAGTCTTGTTTTGATAGTAATACTGAATGCAGTCATGCCCATTAATGGTGAGATCTTTTTCAAGCAGCTCACCTTCGGGATGCGTCAGAGGACTGATATCTGCATAAATTGTGGAAGACGGAACATTTAAACTTGCTTGTGCTGCGCTTTGTTTTTTAGTAGCGCTATCTGAGGTTTCCGTTGGCGTTGCTTTGGACAGCGGATTATCTGGATCTGAAAAATCTTGGAGATAATGAATGTCATCTTTTTCTGCGTGAGGAAGATTATCCTGCATCGCAACAGGAGCAGCTGGCGCAGGTGCCATCTGAGCAGAAGCTAAACGCAAATCAGTTTGCGTAGTCAAAAAGCAGATCAAAACCGTGAGCGCAATCAGGCGAAGAAAAAAAGGTTTCTTCTCCTGATGATATGCCGTCATTATCATTTTGTCGCTTTGATCCGAAATCATCTGCTGATTTCTCCCTTCAAACAGACTTACTTTGAGGAGGCGGAGAATTTTTCCGCCCCACTCATCCTGAGCGAGGCTTTTTTTCTAAAGCCGAGTCGAAGGATTTTATCAATCAGATCCCTCGACTTCGCTCGGGATGTGTCCTCGTTTGTATTGATAAGTAATTCGAGGACCCACTTACTTTAAGTCCATAAAAAGTCATTCTTATTTGCCACAAGTAAAAGATACATGACGCAATTGCTAACTTCAAGGGCACTTACAACTTAAAATGATTTTAATGAATTATAGGAACGCCCCTATCCCGAGTCAAGGGGCAATCTGTATTGCCACTAGCTTGAAGCCTATCTATAGAGGAAGAGGGTGAAAATCATGCTATATTTTGCTATAAGCAAAATGAACAAAAAATAGAACCCAAAATCACAAATTCGAAGCACTAAATCCGAAAAAAATCCCAAGCTCCAAGCACCAATTCCCAAATGTTTCGACAGGCTCACTCCCTCGACCCATGCTCGGGATGGCAAGCGACTTTTGTCGAACCACATCCTGAGCGAAGTCAAAGGACAAACTTCAAATCACAATCACCCAATCTTAATTTTTCAAATAAGTTTTTTGATGGTTTAGAATTTTGGATTTTAAATTTGGAAATTGTTTGGATATTAGGATTTGTAATTTGGAGATTTTTCTTTGAAAATTCAGTGGATTGCACGAATGGCATTCAAAAGATCATCATGAATTTTACCGTTGGAAACAACGATACCGGGATTGTTTTTAACTGAAGCACCTTGCGTAAAATCAATCCGTGATCCATGAATATCTGTGATTTTCCCTCCGGCTTCTTCCACCACTAAAGCCCCGGGCGCCACATCCCAAATTTTCATCCGGTGATCTGGATTTATTTTTGGAGGGAAATAGATAAAAAAATCGCCGTGTCCCGCAGCAAGCGAAGCATACTTTGCCATACTATCCATTAAAAGCGGTGTCCTTTTATTCTGCATTCTTTCAAGGAGCAAATCAAAACGACTGCCATTAGAATGACTTTTTTCAATCGATCCCATGGGAAGTGATTGATCAAGGCAGCTTGTTGCGGAAACTTTGAGTGGATGAAAATTCTCGATATTCAAATCGCGACCTGACCAGCACCCTTGATTTTTGACAGCAAGAATCAAAGTCCCAGGCCCCTCATTTTCGGGCAGGCATTTTTCATTCAGCTCAGGGCATCCTAAAACTGCAAATTGAACTTCCCCTGCTGACACAAAACTCAAAGCCACGCAATATTGTTCGCCGCGTAAATAACCTTTGGTTCCATCGATGGGATCCAGCGTCCAAAAAGAATCTGGACTTGGATTTGTTTTACCCCAATCGATCCACGTCAAAACTTCAGAAAATTTTGCTTTGGGCACTTGCGTATGAAGAAAATGCAGAACCTTGTCTGAAATTTGAGGATGGTTCTGGAGCATTGCAGAATCCTCCTCAGAAAAAACGTCGTCTCCCGGAAATGAGGCTGCTAAGCGGGTACCGAACAATGCCTGGATGGAGAAATCCGCAATCGTCACCGGAGAATCATCTGATTTTGATATCGAATCACTTACGACTTCGGATTGAATCAGTTTGGCTAGCGCCATCGCTTCCTTAGTAAACGCGAGGGCGAAAGCAACACGAGGATTGATTAAAAGACCCATAAAAGCATTACTCCCTTAAGTCGGATTATTTCTGCTAGAAGTCCCATCAATAATATAGCCTTAAAAAACTGTCCCTGCATTATAAGTTTGTAGAATCTCTACGAACTATAGATTATATTGCCCGAGTCGATAATAAGCTTCAAAGAAGAATACAAAAAGCAAGATCAACATGATGCAGTTAAATAAGCCATGATTAATCATAAAAAAATTATTGTAGTATTACCCGCGTACAATGCGGAAAAAACACTCAAGCAGACGGTCAAAGACATTCCCCATGAATTTATTGACGAAATTCTTTTAGTCGATGACCGAAGCCAAGATCATACCATTGAGTTTGCCAAAGAGCTTGGACTTACAACGTTCCAACACGAAAAAAATCTAGGCTATGGCGGAAATCAAAAAACATGCTATCAAGAAGCTCTCAAAAGAGGCGCGGATGTCATTATCATGCTTCACCCCGACTATCAATATGATCCCCGGTTACTACTTGCGATGGCAGCGCCCATTTGTTACGGCGTTTATGATGTGATGCTTGGATCCCGCATTATTGGAGGCCAAGCCCTTAAGGGTGGAATGCCTGTTTATAAATACATTGCCAACCGGGCATTGACTTTCATTCAAAATTTGGTGTTGAGAAATAAGTTATCCGAATATCACACAGGTTATCGCGCTTTTGATCGAAAAGTGCTAGAACAAATCCCATTTCGCGAGAACTCCAATAACTTTGTTTTTGATGCGGAAATCTTGGCCCAGATCACGGCCCATCGTTTTTCGATTGGAGAAGTCTCTTGTCCCACAAAGTATTTCAGAGAAGCTTCGAGCATCAGACTTTTTTCGAGCATCCGATATGGATTCGGATGTTTGCGTGTCTGCATCAATTACTTACAAAATAAATATTCGCCCCAAAAGTCACTCAATCATCAATAGCAAAAACACCACTACTCACAACGTTACTTACTCCTTAGATAATCCGGTTTTCGTTATCGTGCTTGTTTCTTGATAGTCATCATAATCTGTATTTACTGCCCATAAGTCGTGCTTCTTACCTAACGCTATATTTTCAGCTGCCAGGATACCCATTAAAATCCCATGATCTTGATTATTATATTTGTAGGCCCCATAACGTCCGATCACTGATAAATTTTGAAGAGTATTTAAATACGCCTCCACGATTTTTAAGCTCTGCTTGTACCCTCGTTTATAGACAGGATAGCAGCGATGGATGCGATGAACTCGTCCATCTGTAATTTGCGACATCTTGATTTCATGCCTTAATTTCTCTTCAAAATGCGGCTCTACATAACGAGCACGCAACAAATCGTCTCTGTTTCTCTTAACAAAACTGTGCGCTTTTAAACCAATCTGAATGATTTCTTTCTTGGCCAAATCAATGATTTCTTTATCCGGAGCTGTCCATAGATGATCATGATCGTTGCACCAATATTCCATCGCTAAAATTGTGTTTTTTTCTTGACCGAAAAGATGAGGAGTCCAATTTCTAAAATTTGTGATTCTCCCAGTTTGAAATTCAGGAGATTGAACATAAATCCATTGGTCCGGGAATAAACTCTCTGAGCAAATATTTAAATAAACCAAGATCGTGTTTCGGAATGTAAGAGATCGACTTGCGTTCAACACCTCAGGCGGCACGTCCGGAAGACCTTGAACCATTAAGGTAATCGGCATCGTGGATATCACATGATCAAACAAACGCTGCTCACCGGATTCAAGTTCAATCCCAAAAGCAGTTTTTTGATTCACAAGGATTTTTTTTATGCGCGTCTGGCAAAGAACCTTTCCCCCTGTTGAAAGAGTTTTTCTCGCCATCGCTTGATAGACCGATCCCGTTCCTCCATGGGGATAAGCAAATTCTTCAACAAGCGTTTTATGTTTCTGGACCTTACTTGGGAAAAGGGCCTTGGCAATGGCTTCAAACAACGATAATTTCTTGATGCGCTGCGCTGCAAAATCCGCATCCAATTCTTTGCAGCTTATTCCCCAAAGCTTTTCACTGTAGGATTTAAAGAAAATTTCAAAGAGTTTTCTTCCAAAACGCGAAACAACCCAATTCTCAAAAGAGCCATCCTGTTGGGTTTTCTTTAGTTGTTCCCCTACGAAACTCAAAAGGCACTGCACTGATGGCATTAAACCAAGCTTGGCAAGAGCATCAAAGGGTTTAAGCGGGTAATAATAGAATTTCCCTTTGTAATAGATACGCGTCAGACGTTTGACCATTTCGTAATCTTTACCAACTACTTCTAGCCACATCTGATTCACCCGGCGGTCCTTACTGAAAAAACGATGCGGCCCTAAATCAACTTTCTGATTCCATAACTCAATCGTCTTTGCCATCCCGCCTACCGTGACATCAGCTTCAAAAACCTCAACCTCAACACCCATCTTCGAGAGCTGGTAAGCTGCAGTAATACCTGCCGGACCTGCTCCAATAATTCCTACACGCATCATTAAAAAACCCCTATCAAGTACTCTTCAACGATCAGCAACTTATGATATTTAGTTTAAACTACCGCATTCGTTACACTTATTTAGATTAATTAAGATCAATGCCTACAACTCGAGAAATTCTTACAAAGTACTCAGGACACATATAAATTTCTCGCTCTGTTTGTAATTGATAGGATGAATCAATTTGGTATTCCCCCATAGGTTGCTTGGTATTAGATTGGATCTGTTGAATCACATAAATCCCCTGATAAAGATTAGTGAGCAGATTTTGACGAATCGAGTTTTTATCTCGTAATATTAGACTGGGAGTATAAGCGCCAAAATTAAATGGTACGTACATGCATGCTCGTGGTGACACCACAATAACATTTAGGCTAGGGTTGTTCTTTTTAATTGGCAACAAGTAATCTAAGCTGAACCGGAACTCTCTCTCCACATAGATATAGTTTGTCAAATGATTTCGCACAGTTATGGAGTGATAATTTATGAAGATGAAAAAAGAAACGACTAAAATCACGCTCCATGCACGAATTGAGTTGAAAATACAAGCAATGCCCCAAAGAGCTGCGAGTGAGAAAAATAATGCAAAAAAAACAAAATAGCGATGATAAACCGGATGAAATGGTAATCCCGCATGATAGCTCGTAGTCTCAATCCAAAGCACACTTGAAAGAATCAGCAAAAAAACAGCCCACCTTTTGAAGGCTTTATTCTCCGGACACGTTTTCTTGAAAATTATTTGTACCGATAAGATACAAGCTAATAAACCAAGCAACGTAACTGCGTTCGCAAAAGAAACGTCCAAACCAAAGTCGAACAGCTTCAAAAAAAACATCTTATTATGTTCCAGAAAATAACTGATCTTCCAAAGCTTTCCATCAGGACTTTCAAAGGTACTGGGATTAAGCATGAGAAGCCAAATTCTAGGTGCCAAAAGGATTGGAGTGAAAGCAAATATAGCATTTTGGGTAAACCATCGCCTCGAAACATTCCGCCAACCGAGAAAGCATATCAAAGCGATCCCAAGTACCGCTATTGACTCATAACGCGCATTCGCTAAGACCAATAGATTTATCCACAGCCATTTAAAGTCCGCTTCATGTTCTGATCGAATAAAATCATAAAAGAGAAAACAACAGTATGCCATTAGAAAGCAGGCTAAAAAATCAAATCCTGCACACGTGACTACTTCCGTCATCATAGGCTGAGAAAACACAAAAAAAATCCCGGTTAAAGCGAACAATCGACTGCGGTATCGTGCCAATCTGTAGTAAATCCAAGAAATAAAAATAAAACACAAGGCCGTGTTCAGGATAAAAGCATTGGAGGGGTTGTATCCTCGAAGCACGTGCACAATAAATATTAAAAAAGGAAACAATAAAGGGCGCTTATCAATTTCATCAGCGATCACATGGTAATCATAAAAGTGCCATGAACCGGCTATAATATTTTCTACCCTATGGTGCTCAAGCATATTCCTGGAAATATTTAAAATATTGGTTTCATCAGCTAATACTCTGAAATGCCAACCAGCGGATACAACAATCATTAATGTAAACAGCAAGCCAATCAGCAATCCAAGCTTCAAATCTGCCTGTTCCCTAAACATCTGCGACAATTTAGGAAGTCGATCTAGCATGAAAAGGTATGCCCAATATCCAGCCATCAAACACAGAATATAAAAACAGCCATTTGAATAAAATAAACTTAGACGAGTTCGATTCAGAATGGGATAAATCAGGAGGAATAACGACGCCGAAAACAGAAGAAAATTAGGAACACTTCGCCGTTTGATAAGTTGTTGCATCATTACAAATCACCCATAATTTAAAATTAAGCCCGCACTACGCGGCTGCTCCTGTTAGGAGGTCACAGGTAAATCAATCTTCTCGACATGTGATATTCTCATAAAAAATTCAGGACTCACATACACTTCACGAACAGGTGCGAGATGATAGTCCGAATCCAACATTGACTCCGCAGTAGGTTTCATCGTCTTAAATTCAATTTCTTGTACCACATATGCATCCGTCGCTAAACTTTGATCAAGGTACCGCTTAATATCCCATTTTTCACGAATGGCAACAGCTGGCGTAGCAGCGCCTAAATTAAAAGGCACATACAAATTAGCTCGTGGCGAAATAATAATTGGATTCCAGGAAGTATCCAGCTTTCGCTTTTGTAAAAAATAATCCAGTGAAAAGCGAAATTCGCGTGTTAAGTAAACGGAATAACTACTACGACTTGTTACGGTTAGAGGATGATAAATAATAAACATCAAAATCGAAAAAACTACCAAAAAATGACGCCTGTTATCTATCCATAAAAAACGTGATAAAAACCACAATCCCAACAATGTAAGCACCGCAAAAAATATCGCATAGTACCTTCCGGTCGTAACACCATCGACTGCTGCTGCGTAGTAGGAAGTAGTGATTACCCATAAAGAAGCAAAAACACTGGCTAAATAAATCGCAGTCTTCTTTTTTTCAGTTTTCCAGAATTCTTTTGTTGGTAAAATAAATAAGATCCCATAAAAACACCCGACTACCCCTAATAAAATCACGACATTGGCGAATCTCAAGGCATCATAATTAAAATCAAATATTTTTGAATAAAACAATTTCGTATGCTCCCAGAAATAGCGCCATTGCCAAGTTTTTTCCCCTGTTGGCACCTCGTAAGCGCCTTCAGAGGATTGAAATATTTCATTGTAAAATAAGAAAAAAAGCCAAATGCGGGGTGCCAGTAGCAAAGGGGTGATACCAAAGACAAATCTGCTAAATAACCACTTGAAATCAACCATCCTCCAGATAAGAATAAAAAAAGCAGTAATTAAAAAAACTAAAATTGATTCATATCGCGTATTAGACAGAACAACTAAGTTGATCCACAACCATTTAAAATCCTTTTCGTTAGGATCTTTAAGATAATCCGCAAAAATCACAAAACAATAAAGAGTCAGAGCGCAGGATATAAAATCAAACCCAGCTGAAGTAACAATTTGAGTTATTGATGGATTCGAAAATATTAAAAATATTGCAGATAAAGCCCAGAGTCTGCCTTTGTACCGACTTAGTCGTGTATAGAGGATAAATGTGGATAAAAAACACACTACTGCGTTAACTAGAAATGCATTAACTGTGCGGTAACCTAAAAAAGTGTGAAATATAAAAACCAGATACGAATAGAATAACGGCCGCCAATCAATCTGGGTGCTCGTGGGATGATAATCATAAAAATACCATCTACCCATCACAATATTGTCCACCTTGTGATGTTCCAGCATATTTTTCGATATGCTCAAGAAATTTGTTTCATCAGCCAAGCATCTAAAGTGCCATCCCGAGGATAAAATAATCATGAGGGTGAAAAGCAAACAGATCAACAAGCCAAACTTCAAATCCGCTTGATCCTTAAACATTTTCGACAATTTAGGAAGCCGATCTACCAGGAAAAGGTATACCCAATATCCAGCCATCAAACATAGGATATAAAAACTGCAATTTGAATAAAAGTAACTCAAACGAACTTTGTTCAGCAGAGGATAAACCAGCCCCAAAATGGACATCACAAACACTGAACTAATGGTAATGATTTTTTTTCTATCAATTGGATGAATCATAAAAGCTTTCTTTAATCAACTCTCAACTTGCATGTTAAGTAAACACCATAAATCGGTAAAATAAAAGCCAGCCAATTAGCAACCGGATAAAAAAAAGGATAAAAACCAACAACCTTATAATCAGCAATCCTATATTTATAAATTGAGAGGACTCTCCGTAAGCCAAAGTAGCTAAAAACCCTCAAATGAGCTCGCCCCACATTTTCATGAGAGTCACCGCTAAACGGATCAAGAAAATTTCCATCAATGACTTTATTACTTATGTGTATTGGAGGAGGCTGCAAACCCAGCAGCAGTGAAACGATATTATGCCAACTTGAAAGATTATTGGTTGATAAAATACAATAGCCATTAGGAGACAGCAGCCGGCTAATTTCCATCAAAAATAAATCCGTATCATACAAATGCTCAATCACTTGATTTGTAATAATCACATCAAATGATTGACTGGGTAAAGGAATTGGCTTATTTAAATCAGCTCGAACCGCTTGATAGCCCAATGCTGAAAACTTGCTCATTACCTCCGGAAAAAAATCTACCCCTGTAACATTGTTTGTCTTGATTTTATTTGCAATTTTTTGAGTAAACAAACCCGCGCCGCAACCGAGATCAAGAAGTCTTGCATTCGGCTGCACGGTCACTAATTCCTCAATTTTTTTTCGATTAGCCTCTTCCGTTGCAAGGAAATTAGAGCGAAGCGTTTGTTTAATCTTATTTAGTATGCTGATCATAATACTCCATTAATTGCTTTGAAACCGGCAGGAGGTCAAATTTTGAAGCAAACTCTTTGAGACGATCCCTATAAAAATCCTTTTCATTTTGAAGAAGCTCAAGGCAAGCTTGCGCTATTGCAGCCGCATCTGACCGAACAACTCTCCCCTTATATTCATTATCAATTAAATCAGGAAGTGCGCTATTCTCCTCTTGGCATACCACCGCAGGCAATCCACAGACCCAGCCTTCCACAACCGTAATTCCAAAACCTTCTCGCTCAGATGGTTGCACTAAAATCTTTGCCGACTTTAATTTTGAATACATGGCCACCGGAGATACGAAAAAAGGAAAAAAAATTACGTATTCATGTAGACCCAAGTTACGAACTAACTGCTTTAAAAGCTGTTCTTGGCTGCCCTCTCCAATAATACAAGCAGACATTTTTTTCCCTCGATCGTGCAATAATTTTAAGGCGTTTACTAGTAAAGTCACGCGTTTATGAGGCTCGAGTCTTCCTGTGTAAATAAGATCAAAGACCGAGGCATCGCAAGGAGCTGATTCAATCAATCTAGTATCTATGCCACAGGGAATGATATCGATTTTCTTAGGTGATATACCTGCAGACAAAAGTTTTCTTTTTGTAAGAGGGCTATTAGTAATAATATGTGGTGAACAAAAGGCAGCAAATTTTTCAATGAGCAAGTAACACCAAGCACTCCAGCCCATTAATTGATAAAATGCTGAGCCGTGGTACTCCAGCCATGTAACGACCAGTCTTTTTTTTCGTATCAGACTGAGCACTTTTGCAACTATCACTGAGAGATAAGGGAAATTTGCAATGTCCCAAATATCATCTCTGCTTTTCCATAATGGTTTGATAATTCCCACGGTAAAACAAATCACTTCCCAAAGTTTTCGGCGACCATTTAATGAGTATGCAGCAACCGGTTTCCCAACACTCCGGTATTCACAACCAGTTAGACACAACTCATCATTAGACTTCCAATACTTAAAACTATAAAAAGTCACCTGATGCTTTTTAACCAACTGAGTGGCTAGCGACCAGTATCGGTATTCCCCGCCGCCGATCGTAAATGGATATAGAAAATCATAGATGAAACCAATTCTCATCTCTTCACCAAGGAAAGAAAGTTAGTTTTTCGGCTGTAAACGCTGAAATATAACGGAATCGCTAAGCAATAAACTTATAATTAATGAAAAGTAACCTACTTGAATTCCCTGAAAAAAAGCAGCTATCGCAACTACTGCAAGATGAAACCGGATAGGGCTGTCAAATTTCGGAACACTACCCCAATAAAATGACCATTGCAAATAACCAAATATGCAAATCCCCACCAAGATGAGACTTAGCGCAGCAGAAAGGGCTCGTTCAACAGTAAAAAACGACTTAAAAAAATGAACGGACGTCTCTTCGTAGGAGGAATAATTCGCAGATCTATAAATTTTGGCAATAATACCTAACCAGCAAATTTGAGTTCCGGTCGTGAGAATGAGCATTCCGGTTAGAGAATGCAGTCTTCCAATCTGCGCCAGGAAGTAGATTTTTGAAAGATCTTGAAACAAGAAAACAGCCATAATCCCCATACCCAATAAACATAAAAAGATGCCAGGAATTAAAAAAGTCCATGTCGGTGACGACATGATAATAAAACGCAAGTGACGCCATCCATCGTGCCATGTTCGGAGGTGTGGCTTTCGATTACGCTTATCGCGGTATAATTTGCATGGAACATCGGCTATTTTAAGTTTGGCGCGAGCCGAGCGTATTACCATTTCCGATGCAAACTCCATCCCGGTACAAGTCAATCCCATTTTAGGCAAAGCATCCCGGCGAAATGCCCTCATACCACAATTCGTATCACCAATATGGACATTAAAAAACAAATTCATAATTGCAGTCAAAACGGGTGTCCCTAGATATCTATGGAGAAACGGCATCGCACCTTTTTCGATGCCTCCTTTGAAGCGATTTCCAATGACAAAATCATATCCTTCATCCAGTTTTTTAATGAAAGGCTCAATCTCATCAAATGAATAGGAGTCATCAGCATCAGCCATTAAAATGTAATCGCCTTTGGCAGCTAAAAACCCGCCCATACAAGCACTGCCATAACCCTTGCTAGAAACATGAATAACCGAAGCGCCTAAAGAAGCGGCGATTTTTGTAGTGCCGTCCGTTGAGCCATTATCTGCAACAATCACCTCTCCATCGAGCTTCAGATCATGAAAAGCTTTCATGGCTTTATCGATACATAGTTTGATCGTGTGTTCCTCGTTGAGTGCGGGAATTACAATCGAAAGTTTCGGATGCAACATGTCTTATATTCCTCAGGAAAATATAAATTTCGCCTAGCAACCACTGATTCTCTTTATCAATGATGGTTCAATCTGTGTAAGTAGTCTTATAGCGAATTGGAAACAACCACTCTGGTCTTTGGCACAGCAGTTTTATCGGTAAATTCCAAGAAATATTGATGGCGCATCGCTGCGAGTTTTTCGTTCGTTTTCGCTTTGATGATGGCAGCATATTACAACCGAGATTTGATGAGAGATTTGATTAGAAGCACATTGAAATGCTCGTGAAGTGTCATATCATGTTTACTTTACTTCTATAGTACATGAGCCAGTATACACCCCAGAATCATCAGGTCCCTGACCATACATCGTGACAGTCATTGACTTGGTCCCCGTAGAAAGGGGGCCCCAGACAGCTTTTCTAGGACGCGGACTGAATGGAGAGTAGTACAGGCTGCCACCTCCCTGAAATAGCATAGAGTAAGTTTGTCCTGCGCCTAAATTCGAATATTCGCTCTCCCAATAAAATCCAGCTGCAGATTTATCTACAAATGCTATGGGCTGAAGGGCAAGATTAACCGCATGGCAACCAACCGTTGGCGGCACTGTTGTCCCAGAACCCGTTCCACTGCCAGTTCCTGATCCTGTGCCACTACCCGTTCCTGAGCCTGTTCCTGATCCTGTTCCACTGCCAGTTCCTGAGCCCGTGCCACTTCCAGTACCACTGCCAGTTCCAGAGCCTGTTCCTGATCCTGTGCCACTACCCGTTCCTGAACCTGTGCCAGATCCTGTTCCGCTACCAGTTCCTGAGCCTGTTCCTGATCCTGTCCCGCTTCCGGTTCCACTACCTGTTCCTGAACCTGTGCCAGATCCTGTTCCGCTACCAGTTCCTGAACCTGTGCCAGATCCTGTTCCGCTACCAGTTCCTGAACCTGTTCCTG
>CAZOOM010000085.1:0-912 GCA_964581425.1 uncultured bacterium
GCTGAAGGAAAAATTGGATCTGAGTTGACGGTTCGAAAAACGGTCTATCCGAATGGACAGCCTGAGTGGGAAGAGAGTATGAATCGTCAAACAGGGGAAGGCGTAAGAAAAAGTTATTTTCCTTCTGGAAAAATACATTGGGATTGTCATTATCTCAAGCGCGCATTAGACGGGTCTTGTAAAGAATTTTATGAAAGCGGTGTTTTAAAGTCAGACTCTATATATAAGAATGGAAAATTAGAGGGAGTGAGTCGTCAGTATTATCCTTCGGGAAATCTTCAATATGAAACCTCATGGAAAAATGGGCAAAAGGATGGCGTTGAAACAGACTATTTTGAAAACGGCAAGATCGATGGAATTTGGAATATGCGAAATGGGAAAAGACACGGGCTTGTGAAGAAGTACTATCCCAATGGAAATTTGAAAGGGGAATGGGAATATCTGGATGGAAAACAAAATGGGCGGAGTAAAGAATACGATGAATCAGGCAAACTGACAGGTGAATGGGAATTCAAAGAGGGAACGCTGGTTCGCGTGGTTTTCGGGGACGTGGATGAAAGCGCCGTCAAGTTATACGAAAAGGAAAATAAAATTTATGAATTGATCGAGAATGGCGATGACAAGGCATCCATTGAGGCTTTAATGAATATGATCAAGGAAGATCCAAAACTCATTCGTGCCTACGATGTTTTAGGAATGATTCTTGAACGCAGTGGCAAAAGAGATGCAGCCATACAAATTTTATCTAACGCGGTTTCTCAACAGATTATTGGAACAGGCCTCTATCTGCGTTTGGGCCAGCTTTATATGAATCAGGAGGACTATGAGAGTGCACTTCCCATCTTAAAAATGACCTACTGGCTTTCTCCCGGTAATCCCGAAGTGCGGGAAGCTCTTTCAAGTTGCTACAAC
>CAZOOM010000085.1:922-12349 GCA_964581425.1 uncultured bacterium
AGCTCAGGAGTCAGGAAATCGAAAGAGCGCTATTGCTTATCTGGAACAAAGTTTAAGCGTTAGGCCAACGGCATGGGCTATCAATGAGTTATTTAGGACTTACCTCCGAGAGAGAAACTTTTTCGGAGCGTGGAGAACGATGGTCGACGGCCGCAACTGGACTGAGACTCAGGAAGAGGCTGGGTTAGGGCCTTACTATTATCGAAGAATGAAACTTTATGAAGTGCCTCATGAGATTGGAGTTTCTCAGAACGCTTTGAGAAAGGGCGCAACCTGGCGTGAATTTGGGATTTTGGGATGGAACTATCTTCAAGAGGGAGATTTTTACCAAGCGCTTCAATATTTCAAACTGGCTTTGAATGAAAAAAATAATCCTAAAAATGAATGGCTGTATCCTAATTTAGCAACCACTTATTTTGCCTTAGGGAAAGTGGATTTGGCGATCAAAACACTGGAAAAGACAGATAGCGTTTTGTCTCGGATAAAAAAAACAATCGGATATTATATTTACATCGCACTTTACTTTTTTATGAATGTGCTGCTTCTTTGGATCGCTTATTTCATTTGGAAATCAAAAACCAAACCTCATCCCGATCTTTTTGAAAAAAATCCAGCCCAGGATTTAGGCGTCGTCTCTTTTTCATGGATGTTTCTGGGTTTGATTTCGATTATCTTATTTACGATACCCGTTTTGGTTGGAGGGAAACTTTCTCTTGTCGGGCTTCAGTCGTATTTAATGAAGCTTCCTTATGTTGAGCATGTGAATGCGCTGCCTGAATTGTTGTTTAATCTATTATTTGTCATTGGCTTAGGATCAATGATTCTCTTTTTAAGTCGATGGGGAACGTGGTTTCGCTGCATCAAAAATTTTTATCGATTGGGAAATCGGGAAACATGGAAAATAGCCATTCGCGGGTTCATTCTGATGGTGGGGTGTACAACCATCTATCATGCATTCTGGCGGCATTTGATGGGTGGTTCCATGGAGACTCATTCCATGCTGGTTTTGGCAACCAAAACAAAAAATTTCGCACAGATTTTGCTTGAGTTTGGATTGGTCGCGGGCATTGTGCCTGTTCTTGAGGAGCTATATTTTCGTGGATTCTTACAGACCATCATCCGGCGAGTGACCAGTCCGGGTTTTGCCATCATGATGAGCGCAGCCTCATTTGCTTTTTGGCATTTTCGTTTTGATCTTCTGATCCTATATTTTGTGCATGGCATTATCCTGGCCCGGATGAGGGAAAAAAGTAAAAGTCTCGCACCTTCGATCGCATGTCATTTTCTGATTAATTGCTCGGCTTTTCTATTTGCAATTGTTTAGGACTTTATCTGAAATTTCGATCAGCCTCTGAAAACCCAGCAAAAAATTACGCAAAAAACTTTATAAATTAATTTTAAAACAATTCTTGTTTTGCTACACCTTTCCTCAAAAATAAACTCTTATGGCGCTCGCGTTGTCAACTTCTAACATTTTCAAATCCCAAATTTTGAAGTCAAAAAACTCTACTTAAAAAAAATTTGATTCCTAGATTGACTTCAGAAAATATTATGCTAATCTTGCCATGGAAATTTCGATTTTTTGTTTCCAAATTTTTTAAACGGGAAGTTTTTTTTGAAATTACCCAAGATTTTCCATTCGTTCATTTCTGCCCTTTTTGATTCGTTTCTTTTTCCCAATCAGCTTTCGATTTGCTTAACTTCAAACGGAGATCTCCTATGAATAACCGTGTTTTGAAACTGACTTCTCTGATTACTGTGTTTTGCTTTCTCGTAACGCAGAGCGGATTTGCGGCGCCTGCGCTTCAAATCCAGTCTGATCGTGAAACTCCCGTTGCGCTTTCATTTCACGTGCCTGCGGAGCTTGCGACACTTGAGAGCCTTTCTCAAGCACCAGAGAGTTCTCGTATGATTCTTCAAATCCGGAATGCTCACTCCAATTACGATGCGCAGATCAAAATCCGTGAGCTTTTAAAATACCTGCGTACCGCTTACGGCATTCGTACGGTTTTTATTGAAGGCGCCGCGGAAAAACTCAACCCTGATTTCCTGAAATTCTTTCCTGATTCAAAGCGCAACGCTCAACTGGCGGAGTGGTTGACCAAGCAAGGAATTTTGGATGGTGCTGGGCTCTTTATTGCGGATGAAGTTTCTGGTGTTGAAGGACTTCCTCTTGAGGATGTAACGCTTTACCGGAAGAATTTTGAGGCGTTAAAAGCAGTATTTTCCCATCAAGCTGAAATTGATAGTGCGCTTTCTAAATTAGAGACTCGAATTTCTAAAGATGCATCAAAGATATTTTCGCCAAATCTTCAAAAAGCAATCGCAGAGTGGGAGAGATTTCAAAAAGGCCAGCGCGAGTTTCTACCTTATCTGAATCAGTTGGCTCACGAGGCGCATCAAGTCCTTCAGCTTGATTTGCGCAATGTCTTCAGTCAGGCTGATTGGCCGCAGCTTGTCCGAGTGCTCGCTCTTCAAAATACGGAAAAGAAAATTGATTCCAAAAAACTCCTCGAAGAAAAAAGTCGCCTGGTTTCGTTTCTCAAATCTAAAAAAGTTTCCGAGAAGCTGATTACTCAAATTTCTTTGCTAGATTCACGCACGGAGTTTCCCGCTTCCGTGTCTTATCGAAACCTTCTTGAAAATTTAATCACCGAAGCACGTCCGCTTGGATTTCGTTTGAAGGATTGGCCTGCCTTTTGTGATCTCATGACCTTTTTAACTCTCAAACAGGAACTGGATGCGCAGGCGCTCAATTTGGAAATTGAAAAACTGTTTTCGAGAATGATGGATAAGCTTGCACAAACTCAGGAAGAAAAAGAATTGGTTTCCTTTATTCGGGATTTCTCGCTTTTCAAAAAACTCATGCATCTGGAGCTTTCACGCGAGGAGTGGATAAAATTTCAAGAGCGAAAGCAAGAGCTTGTAATGGCTCGTTTCATGAAAAGAATCGAAACAAAAAAGGGGACAGGCAGGGGAGTATTGCCTGTCCCTTTTTTCAGCCAGGAACTTTATCAAAAAGCCCTCGAGTTTTATTCCTTGGCTATGCAGCGCGATCAGATGTTTTACACCATGATCGACCGCCAGATGAAAGAGCGGGGAATTACCAAGGCCGCGGTGGTGACCGGAGGTTTTCACAGCGAAGGGCTTGGAAATATTTTGCGAAAAAACAAGACCAGCTTTGCTGTGCTGACGCCTCATCTCTCGGAAATCACAGGCGATAAGCTTTACCGTGACGTCATGCTGGGTTCGCAAACGCATGCATTTAAGGTTTCCTATTTAGCTCAGACAGAACCAGCACAATCATTAGCCACACTCCGCGCCATGACAGGAGCCACGCCAAGTTTTATAGTCAATGCCGTGAATGGAATGGCGGTGGTGTCCGGACTTCCTGGACTTGTTCCGGCATTTAACGCTTCACCCGCCGCTCGATTAAGTGGTCAGCAGCTATTGCCGGTTTCACCCACTGCTTTCAAATTAACACCAGCCAATCGCGCTGAGCTGAGATTTGTAGATCCAATGGTCCTCATGCAAAAATATGCGGCAAACTTTTCACTATTTGCTGCTGATCATCTTGAAATTGCGGCTCAATTGGCTCTTTTGTCTTTGCAACTAGATCGAGAAACGATCCGAGATATTGGCCAACTTAATGCCCTGACATTGGATGTTGCTCATCCTCAAACAAGCTGGGGATTTCAAGCAGCAGCTAAGCTTCAAGAGCACGCTTTCAAAATGCTTTTGCCCGAAGCTTTAGCGAATCGTTTTAAAGAAGGACAATTTTTGCCGGTAAGCGTTAGCGGGCCCCATGAGGTGAGTGAGGGGGAGCCTGGCCGTGGTTATTTTCAATGGACGGTTGTTTATCATCACCCTTCATTTGGTAAGCAGGGCTATCCTGTAGCCTTACCAAGTGTGGGTGTGGGAATTTTAGATGCGAGCATGATGCCCGCGGCTGTCAATCTTCAAATTTGGAATTTGGCTGCGGCTTTGCTCGATCTTGAGTCTTCACTTCCTAAAACTGATCAAGCTGTGGCTAGGGATGATATCGGCGGCCGTGCAGAATTAAGGCGGGAGTATTTTCCAGGAATCAATAAAGTAGACTTCGAAGGCCGCCACTCCATAAAGCCACTTTCCTTTAAGTGGTATGACCCCGAGCGAGTCATCGGCGGAGCAAAAATGAAGGACATTTTAAAGGTGACCGTGGCGTACTGGCATACTCTGAAGGGGCGAGGCGGCGACATTTTTGGGCCTGGCACTATGGTTCGTCCCTGGGATGAAGGCCCAAGTAAAACCAACGAAGAAAAAATGGTGATTGCCAAGCAGACCATGGATGCCGCTTTCGAGTTCTTTGTCAAAATCGGCGCGACTCATTGGACTTTTCATGACCGGGATATTTCCCCTGAGGCCGTATTTGAGGACGGACCTCGAAAAGGCGAAATTGATGTGGTCACAACACGTGAAAATTTAGAAGAGATGGTTCGTTATGCCAAAGTGAAGCAAGATGAAACAGGCGTTAAGCTTTTGTGGGGAACTGCGAACGTTTTTTCAAATCCCAGATTTAAGGACGGCGCCGGATCGAATCCGAATTTTGATGTGGTGGCTCATGCAGCCGCTCAGATTCGCGCAGCCATGCGAGCAACCATGGAACTTGGCGGCGAGAATTATGTTTTTTGGGGAGGCCGTGAAGGCTACGCCACTCTTTTAAACACCGATACTCGCCTCGAGAAACAGCACATGGCAACTTTGATGCAGCTGGCAGTGAAATATAATGAAGAGCTGTCCCGCGAGTTTAAGCGACCCAAATTGCAGCTTCTGATTGAACCCAAGCCTCACGAACCGACGCAATCTCAATATGATTTTGATGCTGGAACCACGCTGGGTTTTTTGCGGCAGCACGGTTTGGAAAAAGAATTCAAACTGAATATCGAAGCCAATCACGCAACGCTCGCTAAACATTCCTTTCAACACGAGCTTCAAGTGGCTCAGGATGCTGGCGCACTTGGCAGCATCGATATCAATCAAGGAGATCTTCTAACGGGTTGGGACACAGATCATTTTGCAGGATTCGTCACTGCCGTCGAGGCCATGCTCGTGGTGCTTAAGCAAGGTGGGCTGGGACGCGGAGGGTTCAATTATGATGCCAAAGCGCGTCGTGAATCGACCGATCTTGTGGATCTTTTTCATGCCCACATCGGAGGCATTGATGCCTTGGCAAAAGCCCTGATTGTTGCCTACAAAATTTACACGGAAACCGATTATCTAAAGCGCAAGAAGCAGCAGTACGCCTCGTTTGCCTCGGGCAATGGAAAGAGATTCGAGGATGGGGAGTTAACGCTTCAAGATCTGGAAGATCACGCGTTCACCGTGGGTGAACCACAGAAAAGAAGCGGAAGAGAAGAGGCGTTAACAGCCCTCGTTGAGCATTATATGAGCTTGGTTGCTGATGATATGCCGCTTAAAACAACTTCATTAGAAGAGATTGTCAGATTAGCCAATGAGCCTCCTCAACCGGATGCTGAAGCAGATGCACGACCCGTTGCAATACGTACGGATAAAGCCGTTGCCGATCAAAGAGCAAATGTGACTCACGAAGTGCGCGATTATTTTCCGGATGTGCCGAAGGTGGCTTATGAAGGGCCGGAGTCTGCAAATCCTTTGGCGTTTACTCAATATGATCCGGAGCGCGTCATTGGCGGTAAAAAAATGAAAGATTTTTTCCGAATGACCGTGGCTTACTGGCATACCTTGAAGGGGCGGGGCAGTGATCCATTTGGGCCCGGAACTCAAAAACGTCCTTGGGATGAAGGCGATGACACCACGAACGAAGGCAGAATGAAAATTGCCAAGCAGACCATGGACGCCGCCTTCGAGTTTTTCGTTAAAATCGGAGCGACCCACTGGACTTTTCATGATCGGGATATTGCCCCCGAAGCTTATTTTGAGGATGGAACGATTGACGCGGTTCAAACTTTGGCTAACTTTGAAGAAATGGTGCGTTACGCCAAGCAAAAACAGGACGAAACAGGGATTAAACTTTTGTGGGGAACCGCCAATGTTTTTTCAAATCCGCGTTTCATGAGAGGAGCCGGATCGAATCCGAATTTTGACGTAGTAGCCCACGCCGGAGCTCAAATTCGCGCTGCCATGGAAGCGACAAAAATTTTGGGCGGTGAAAATTATGTTTTCTGGGGCGGGCGCGAAGGCTATGCGACCCTCCACAATACTGAAATGAGACTTGAAAAACAGCACATCGCGATCCTGATGAAAATGGCAGTCAAATACAATCAGGAGTTGACGACGAAGTACGGCGGAGAAGATCTCCAGCTTCTGATTGAACCCAAACCGCATGAGCCGACTCAGCAGCAGTATGATTTTGATACCGGTAACGTGCTTAATTTTTTAAGAGAACACGGACTTGATAAGCATTTCAAACTCAACATTGAAGCCAATCACGCAACGCTCGCCAAACATTCTTTTGAGCATGAACTTCAAATGGCTCAGGACGCTGGCATGCTTGGCAGCATTGATATCAATGAAGGGGACCCGAACACCTGGTGGGATACGGATCATTTTGCGAATTTCCCAACGGCGCTTGAAGCGATGCTTGTAGTCCTCAAACAAGGAGGATTAGGGAAGGGCGGTTTTAATTTTGATGCCAAGCTGCGCCGCGGATCTACCGATTTGGAAGATTTGTTTCACGCCCACATTCAGTCGATGGATGCTTTGGCTCGGGCTTTGACGGTGGCTTATCGTCTTTACACGGAAAGTGATTTTCTCCATCAAAGAAAAGCTCGCTATGGATCATTCTCTTCTGGTTTGGGAGGAAGGTTTGATCATGGCGATTCAACATTGACACTTCACGATCTTGAGGGACATGCCATTTCTGCGAGAGAACCTAGGCTGGTAAGCGGAGGCGAAGAATTTTTGCGTGGTTTGGTGCAGCGTTTTCAATTTTCGTCGACTGCGCCGCGAGCATCGCACACATTTGAAGATATTGCTCGATTTGTCCGTTCGGAGTGGCGAATTATGGTGAGTTCGGGTTTTGCTGGAGCTGGAAATGGTGCGCTTCATCATCTCCAAAAACGCTCAGAAAATAGAGGCAAAGAGGGGACTTCACGTTTGAGCGGTTATGGAAAAAATTGGACGCTTGGAATTAACGCAAGCACGCAGTCCATCACTTTTACTCTTGTGAGTCATGATCCTGACACAAGGGGTGTAATTTGGAAGCATCAGGAATTATTTAGTTCGGATAAATATCAAAAATTTGGTGCGCCCCAAGGGCATATGGAAGTGATTAACCAAAGAGATCCACAGAGGTTTGTGACGAGTCCAGCCATGGTCGCAGCGGCACTTGAAACGGGAATGCTTCAGCTGCAGAAATTTATGGCTGATCACGAGCTTCAGATGTCCAATATTCGGGCGATTGCACCTGGCGCTCAGCAGCACGCGACAGTTTTTCTGGGTAAGAACGCCGGAAAAGTTTTTAAACTCGGCGAACCTTTGAGTGAGCAAATGAATTCACGATTAGCTCATCTTTATAGCCCTATTTGGAGAAATAAATCAACGGGCCGGCAAGTTGAGGATTTAACAGAAATCTTGAGGGGCCCAAGCGGCGCTGTCAAAAAAACGGGATCGGTGGTAGAGCAAAGATTTCCTGCGGCCGGAATTCTTCAGGTGTCGGATGAGGATTCAGCTGAATATCAAAATACGGCTTCCATTTTAAACATGACGGCATTTATCGGATATCTCCTCACTGGAAATGCCCGCTTTCCCTGGGATCCAGGAGATGCGGTTCCGAGTAATTTGGTCGATCCTCGTCGTCCCACACAATGGATGGAAGGAATCAATATACTGATTCCCGGACTCAGCGCAAAACTTCCGGAAATTTTACCGACTACTCAAATAGTGGGGAAAATATCTCCCTTTTGGAAACAGTACGGTTTTTCGGCGCAAACTCAAATTGCCAACGGCACCGGCGATAATCCCGCCAACTTGATCGGACTTGGCATGTTTCGGCCCGGAAGAACCGCGATTAGTCTTGGGACCTCGTTTGTGCTATCACTCGGCCTCGAAAATCGTGCGGCCCTCGAACAAGCCGTTGAAAAAAGCGTGCTTGGTAACATCATGGGAACGGCCTTCCAAAACCGGCTCATGAAACTTTTCTGTTTTCAAAACGGGGCCTTGGCGCTTCAAAATATTCGTGATGAATATATTTCTGATGACGAGGCGAAAACGCATCTTGAGTCAAACTCAGTTGCCGGGAAAAGTTACACATCTACAGAACTTCAAGAGCTGCCAACTGATCAGCGTACAAAATTAATCAGCGCTGCGAAATGGGAAATTTTTAATGCTCTTGTGGCGTCAACGCCAGCTGGTAATAACGGCGCGATGATGATTACCCAAAATACGGATGAGGGAGCGCTTCCTATCAAGCATCGACCGGGAAATCCGCACGTGAAAAATTTGCAGTTAAAACCTGAAAACCGAGCTCAAATTCTCCGAGCTGCGGTGGAAGGTCAAATCTATTTTCTCCGTCACGTGGCAGAACTTGGAGGCGTGAAAGTGAGCGAAATTAATTTGACGGGAGGAGCCGCAAAAAATCCTGTCATCCGTCAAATTGTGGCGGACATTTTTAACGCTAAGGTTTTCGTGTTAAAGAAAAAGTCTGGCGAAGATGTGGATTCAGTTTCCTACGGCATGGCGATCAATGCTTGGAAAGCTTTCAAAGATGACCAAAATGTAAAATTAAATAAACGACCCATGACTTGGCCGGAAGCCACGAAAGGTCTTGTGGAGTTTGAAGACGAGCCGACGCAGCCTCTTCATCATCAGGCCTATGAAGCTCATTTTAGGGATTTTGCAGAGCTGGTTCAAGACGCCATTCGCTCAGAATTAAGGGATCTGAATCCTTTTTCTGGGATCGGAAGTGACAAGCTTGGTGAATTGCGTTTTCTCGCTAATGTTTTGGATCACGGTGCACAAGTGATCCCATCATTACATGGATACAGAATCAGAGAAATGTTTAATTATTGGGCCGATGTTTTGAGCGTGCCATCATTAGATGAAAGCAAGACAGAACAAAGCATTTTAGCGTTGCAGAGACACGTGGTTGAACAGTTTCGTCCGCAAAGTGTGGGGAATTCTTGGGTGCATCAGCGCATTGATGAACTCGAATATCAAGAGCCGGTCAAATTTTTTCGATTTGGAAATTTCTTTCCGAAATTAAATGGGGGCATTCAGCGTCAGGTGCAATATGGTCCTCCGGCGGCGTTTTATGTTTATGCCTCTCTTGATTTTTCAAGGCGACTTGTCTCTAGTTCTGATTTTCGACCCTATGTTTTAATCAAAACCAGTAATGGTTGGGACCCGATTCCTCTTTCTCAGGATGATATCGAAGTGGTGAATGATTATAAAAACGGAAGTTACCGTGTCAAAATCACGCTTCCGTGGAATGCGATTGCTTACAAGATGGGTGTGGTTTCTCCCAGTCAGCGCATTCCCCACGATTTCACCGACGAAATTGGAATTCGTCGTTCCGAAGTGAGATCGGAGGAGAAAAAATCCGGGGAAGTTCCGAATATTATTTCTTTGGAAGAATCGCGTTTTACGCGGTTTCTTTTTTCGCTGAATCCGCGAGTTTTGTCGGTCGATGCGGCCTACATTCGATCGCTTCTCGAAGAAGTTACGGATTCAGGGCTCCGGAAATTCCTGAAGGCATTTTTAAAAAGCGATCCTGAGAGTCGTTCGGAGCTTGAGCGAGAGCTTGTGGGTTCAGGCGAAGGGGTCTTGAAAATCAGGGCCATGATTCGAATTGCCAAGAGTTTGGGGCTGCGCACGTCTTTGGAAGCGCCGCTTGCTGGCCCGAGTAAAATCAATCCTAAAATACTTCCGTTAGTTGATGAAACTTGGGCAGAGGCTTTTTTGCGCGAACACGGTGTGAGCGGACTCATTTCTCCGGCGGCACTCTCTGAAGAGATTATTGATGAAAATCTTGCCGCTGGATTGCCGCTCGGAATTGAAATTGCTTTTCGCGGCGGGAATCGTGAGCGAACGCTGGAACTCATTCACTACGCCACAGCGAAGAAAAAATCAACCAGCAGTCCTGCGATAGTTCAAGCCGGAACAGTTTTAAATTATGACGATGCGATGGATGCGATCGGTGCCGGTGCGGAAACCATCATCACTCCGGGTCTCACTTTGAGTAAGCAAGACGTGGGCGTTATTCGATCACTGGGCGTTGACGTGATTATGGGAGTGGGGAGCCCTGACGAGGCGCGAGAAGCTCGTAAGCGCGGTGTGAGTCAACTGAAAGCGTTTCCTTTTGAGGGAGATCCGATTGCTTCTGCTAAAGGCCCGATGCCTAAGGAGCTGCAAGGCGAGCTCGATCAAGTGGAGCTCACGGATGATCCCAAATATCCGCCGGCCACTTTCACGAATCTTTTGGAATTTGCAAAATCAAAACCTACAAAGAAACAAAAATTTTCGTATCCACATTTGGGTGAAATACTGGTTGCTGAGATTCGAAAAGCGGCAGGTAAAAAATTTCCGATTGTGATCACGGGCGGAGTAACGCCGGAAGCAATTGAGACGGGTCTTTTAGACAAATTAAAAGCGGGTGCTGCGCTTTCGATGAAGGATTCGGCAGCAGCGAGAAGACTTGGCTGGATTTTTAAAAATGATCGTAAAGTTTTAGATGCGGTGAAGGTATTGCGTGGAGCCATTATGAGTTTAACAAGTCCAAAGGGCCTTTTTGCCTCTCAAATTGATTTTAATCAGGCGGGAGATCTTTATCTTCAGAATGCAGAACCGGATGTTGCGCTTGCTTTGTTAGGGCCTGGATCTCCGAAAGATGTGAGTTCGTTTTTGATCGAGCGGCTTGCTTTACCGGAAGTTCAGCAATCGATTGCTGCTGAAAATCTTGAGCGTTTGCTTCAGTCAGCCAAAATTAATCCTGATATTTGGGCAAAAGCTTTGGCCGTTCGAAACATGAGGGACAGATTGCAAGAAAACCCACCTAGTTTTCATGAATTCGCTAGTACTTCTATGGTTGAGGTCAACCCGGATACTACGGATCTTGGAATTGAGGGAGTCGAGATCGTGCGTGAAAACGTGTTACCTGAAACTTCGATCAACAAAGTGGGGAAAAATCCCGGGCAAACGGCATTTTTAGAGCAGCATCCTTCGACCACTCAGACTTTTCGGGTGACTCACGGAGTGATGTATTTTCCTGTGGCGCTTAAGCCTGGAGATCCGATTAAGCTGATCCGAATACCGGCAGGTCTAGGAATCAGAATCAGAGCCGGTGTTTACCACATCGGTGTCACAGGTTCTTCGGACGCCGAGTTCATGGTGTTCAATGGAACAGTTGAAAATCCAGCACTTGAAATTTCCCGAGATAATCACGCCACTTTTTTTACAGCGATTGGTCAC
>CAZOOM010000086.1:0-1459 GCA_964581425.1 uncultured bacterium
GTGGAAATGTGGATGTTGGAACAGGAGGTATCGATATCAAGGGAACTTGGACTGCCACGTCAACGGAGACCATCAACGACGCCGGGAGTTTCAATAACTCAGGAACTTTTACTCCCGCTTCTTCCACCGTGACTTTTGATTCTACGGCCTCTGGAAATATTCTGACAGGAACTTTGAACGGCGCCGCATCGACGAATAATTTTTACAAAGTAAATTTCGACGGTGTAGGTGGTGACTGGACGATTCAAGATGCAATGAGAGTTTCGGCTGCCAATGCCACGGATACTTTTGTGATTGGGAATGGAACGGTTACGCTCGGTAATGGCAACGGCGACAATCTTGAAGTCGATGGCCAAATGACGATCGCGAATACCGCGAATCAAACTGGAACATTTCAAACGTACGCAAACGCAGAAGGTTCATCGATCACGGTGGATATGAACGCAAACTCTTCAACTCCAACTTGTGTTAACTGCATCATCACTGTTGGGGCATCTTCGGGATCCGGTCAAGGAAATCTGAAGATACGAAAAAATACGATTCTTCGTTTGAATCCGCGATCCACGGCAACAGCCTCAGATACAGGAGTAGAGGTTGAATCGACTGGATATCTTGAAGTTCTCGGAAGTCAAGACTACACGGGAACGAGCGATGGTGCGACTGATGAGACGACGATCACTGACTCTACGAAGACCTGGTCCGGGAGCGAAAATAATAACAAGGTCGTGCGCATGACTTCTGGGCTTGCTTTGGGCAAAGTTTTTTCAATCACAGGAACTGCAGCAACAACGTTAACAAGAGCGGATACCTCTTCTGCGGATGCCACGATGACGGTGTCGGGTTCCAATCCGTCCCGAAAAATTTGCGCGAGTGTGAACACATTGATTACGGCGAATGACCAAGAGATCGGGCGGTATATTCACGATAAGACGGGCTCCCAGGGTTATGTCAAAATTGTGGATTCTACGAATAATGATGCGACCTGCGGGGGATCAACAGACTCATTTTTGGTGATCGCAGAGCCGGATGCCCTTACGATCCTGGCGAGTACCAACACTTTTGATATTAGCGACGGGGTGCGGCAGACAGATGGGTATGAAGTTCTGGATTATGCCCAGGTGACGGCGGAGGCGGGGACGGCATGTAATGCGGCGATCAATGAAGCCGGCGAATCATATATCTATGGAAAGACGAATTCTGAAATGTTGCTTCGGTATGCTGATATCTGCAATCTTGGAAGGAATTCTGCGAACCTGTACGGCATTTCGGTGATCGGGGTTACTGGTACAGATTCAAATGAAGGAGTTACAATCGATAAATCCCGGATCCGCAGCGGCTATCATGGCGTTTACCTTTCAGGATCACCGAGCAACAACAGCGGAAAAGGTATTTTGAATAGTTCGATATCAGGAATGAATCAGGACGGGATTCGAGTGGTTTCGAGTGCGGTGAGTAATAC
>CAZOOM010000086.1:1469-12083 GCA_964581425.1 uncultured bacterium
ATGGTCTTTACCTAGATGCCAATAGCAACACCATCACTTCAAATTTGATTTACGGAAATGGCCTCATTGGCTTTTATCTTGCAGCCGCGCATTTTTCCGCGGTCAGCTCAAATATTGTTTATCGTCATGAGGATGCTGGCATTTCAAACCACTCTAATAGTTCTACATTCACGTCCAATACGGTTTTTGGATCCGTCGGAGTGGATGAATTAGGAGTGGGCCTTGATAACTACGGAAATAATAATCTGCTCGAGTCGAATACTGCTTATGCTTCCGCCCAATCGATTTGGGTGGAAGGCAATAATAATATTGCGATTGGAAATACAGCTTATCTTGGACGTGGAACGACAACAAATTATGGAATTGGGTGCGAAAGTTCAAAAAACATTTTAATTTTTAATACAATCTATTCAAATACGTACGGTATAGCAGCAACCGACGCATACAATTTTATATTTATAGCTAACAATTTGCGTTCAAATACTAGCGGTGTCCTAATGTATCGGTCTGCTGGCGCTGCTGGTTATGGTGTGTCTATAGGGGATCAGCTCGGCGTTGGTGGAGCAAATACACAAGATCTTCAACTTTGGAACGACGGCTATGCCCATAAATTATATCTATTCAACGCAAGTCTAGTTTCCGGTACAGAGGTTAACTCTACGATGCCAGCCGGCGCAGCTGTCATCTCCCGAAAACATGACGGATCAAATGGGGTAACAAAAATTTGGGGTGACTATTCGTTTCCGGCAAATTCAACAGAGACGCCTCAGGATGAAACAACGGATAAATATAACTACACCGATAATCTGTGGGAGAAAAGTGCGAGCGCTCACGGGTATTACGGAACGGGTACTGAAGATACGAGCCTCAATTATGATTTGTCAGCTGCAGATTTATCCGCTGGACCCTATGTCTACCGCGCGTCCTACAATGGTACCAATTGGGATGTGACCCGATACAAGTCGGATGGCACTTCTGCGAGTGTTGGTCCTGCAACGACAAACTCTCTTTTTACTGATTCCAATGCTTCTGTAAATGTTAAATTCAAAATTGATTCCGGTGCGAGCGCTTATGTTGCCGGCGACACTTACACCTTTGCGGTGTGGGATGCCTCGAATGATACGAATGCTCAGAAAACGGTAACGGCTCAACTGAATAATGATTCAATTACGATTGGATCGGGTCAAACGATGCAGTTAAATGGCCAATCGGCGGGAACGAATCTTTCGACGCTCTCCATTCTGACGCCGGGATCGATGGCGTACGACCTTACGGTGAACTCGGGTGGAACGTTATCGGGTAACAATAACACAATTACGGTTGTTGGAAACGTGAATGGAACGGGTGGGACAGTGAATCTAGGAACTGGATCGACATTTATCCAGCGAGTTCTCAACGCAAAGAATTTTGGAACGACCTCCGGGGCAGCTCATTGGACATTTAATGATCTGAAATTTGAAAATGGGGGAGCATCTGGATTTACCATTACGACTGGCAATGGTGGAACAGGATATTTTTTTACGACGGGAAATCTGACTGTAGGAAAAGCGACCGACTCTGCCACGACTACTTTAGATAATGAAACTCGAGATCGGGTGTTAAGCGTTGGCGGTAATTTAACTATTACTTCGAAAGGTGTGATGCAAGCGAGCTCGACTGTTCTTTTCGGAGTTGGGGGCGACTGGAGCAATGCGGGTACGTTTACTTCAGGCACCGGCACGGTATCTCTTGCTGCGACTACTCCAGGATATGCGATCACGTCGGGAGGTTCCAGTTTTTATAACCTCAGTCTGGTCGATACAGGAACTTATACTCTTCAAGATGCCATGACGGTGACGAGGCAATTAAACATTGGAGCGGGTGAGATGGATGCCGGCTCTCAAACAATAACCCTCTCTGGCACGACGGGAACACCTTTTCTTAATACAGGAACTTTCACTCCAAGTTCAAGTACCGTAATTTTTTCAGGAAACTACGCAAGCGGAAATACGACCATACCCAGTGTCACATATAACAACCTGACGCTAAACAACGGATCTGAAACATATGTGCTCGCCGGAACAACAACCACAAATGGATATTTGTACATCCAAGCTGGTACGTTAGATGCGACCGCAAGTAATTATGCTCTTAACGTAAAAGGAAATTGGACCAATGCGGGCACATTTACGCCTCGAAATGGAACGGTGACATTTAACGGAACTGGTGCTCAAACCATTAACAGCGATAATACTTGGTACGGTTTAGCGGTTACGGGATCTTCGGCCCGAACCGTGAGTTTTGAATCCGCAAAAACTCAGACCATCGCAGCAAATGGAGCTTTGACATTAAGTGGTGCATCGGGGCAGCTGTTGACACTGGCTCCTTTAACTCCGTCGACGGCGTGGAATCTGAATGTGAATGCGACCGGGGTCACACAAAACATCACTTATGTTGATGTGTCTTACTCAGATGCAAGTTCTGGAACGCAGGTAAGCGCTTGTGGAGGAACGAATAATGATGGCGGGAGCAATGTGAATTGGAATTTTTGCTCGGATACGGGAATGTTCTTCCAGTTTTTTTAAAGCAGTAGGATCTTGAATTTTTCAGGTAATGCTTTGCGATCGCCGATAATTAGTTCAGTTAATATGGAGGAGTGAAGGAATGAAAAAAACAAAAGCATATTTTAGGCTAGGGATTTGTTTGCTATTTGTGATGTCGTTGAATGGGGGTGTGTTTGCGGATTCAGAAAAGCAAAGTCTACCGGCGCAGCAAATTTTGAATAAAGATCAATCCGCGCAAACCGAAACCGCTTTAGCGGAACGCAACAAAACCAAGCTTCTGGGTTTAGTCAAAGATATTCAGAATCAGGAACGAAAAGTCTTGGTTTTGGCGGATCTCTACAATCAGGAGCTTTCAGGGTTGCGTCAGAAACAGTCTTTTTTTTGTGATATTTACAAACTGGATTTAGAGAAATTCAGAAAAGGTCTTTACGCCTATGATGAAAAGTCCGGTAAGTTTATTGAACGCAAAGACTTAAAAGAGGGTAGTAAGAATAAAAATTCAATATTGGGGTGAGTTGATTTCATGAAACGATCGAGTTTGCCTTCGATAAATGCTATTTGCCGCATGAGCTTCCTTGTTTTTTGTATCATGAATTTTATGCTCGCGTCCGGGGGCGCATTTGCGGCTAATGATATTTTTCACGAGGATTTCGATTCGCGTCAGGAAAATGCCACTCTCAACAATATTGATGGTTGGTTGCTAACTAAGGGCAGTCCTGATAATGCGATTACTCAAAGCGATGTTACATCAGGTAATGGAAAATCACTTGCGATCAAACCCGCTGAAGAAGCAGTGACCCTTTCTCGGATTTCCCAATATGGAAATATTCGGCCTGCATGGGTGGAATATATTGTCAGGCCCGGCATTGGCGGGCAGGAAAATGATGTGCCTTCAACAGGGATTGGCTCAGTGACTTTTAATTACAATGGAGCTGTGAATGCGGCAGATGGGTCTTCATGGGTTTCACTCGGCCAGACTTTTGATCCTGAAACTTGGTATCGAGTGATCATGAAAATTGATTTTGATACCAAAACTTATGCGGTTTATTTATCCACGGCCGATCGCGTAAAGTCTCCCTTTATCCCGGACAAAGATAACTTAAGATTTATCGATTCCAGTATTTCTTCTATCAATCAAATTTCGATGCATGGCGTTTTTAAAAAGAATAATCCGGAAGCAAGTTATCTGGATGATCTTGTGGTTCATTTTATTGAAAGGGTGCAAATCGTATCACCCTCACAGGAAATTGTACGAGGACGAGCCTCCGAGGCGATTTGGATTCAACTTCAGAATTCTAATGCAGAACCGCAGACTGCATTTCGAGATTTGTCTTTTGAGCTTTTATCTAGCTCAGCAAAGGGAAGTTTTTCTTTAACCCAGGAACCCTGGGAAGTGATTACGCAGGTCGTGATTCCCGAGGGATCGCAAAGTGTTAAATTCTATTATAAGGATGAGACGCAGGGGAAACCTGTGATTACCGTGAATGAATATCCGGAACGGGGCTGGATTGAGGCAACGCAATCAGAAAATGTTTTGACTGCGGGAAATACGTTTTCAGTATCTTCGATTTCGCCTCAGATTGCAGGTGAGCCTTTTACTGTCACCGTGACAGCTAAAGATGATCAGGGAGAAGTGGATACGACCTACGCAGGCACCCTTGTGTTGACACCTGGATTTTTGGACCCACTTAGTGGATCAAGGGTTTTTGAACCGTCTGAGGTTTCAGGATTTCAAAATGGAATTATTGAATTTACGACTCAATATGCTGATAGCGGATCTGTAGAAATCCTGGTACAAGATAAGGATGATGCGGAAAAATCAGGAACCTCGGGACCTATGATTTTCTTGCCTAAAAGCTTTCGCGTGACTGCAGATTCAGCCCAGATTGTTAATAAACCTTTTCGTGTAACTTTGGAGGCTCTTAATTCGGCAGGGCTGCCAACACCTAATTATAACCGCGGAGTTCGTCTTGAAGCTCTAAGTGTGGATTCTCAAGATCTTGATGGCGGGAAATTAAGCGTCAGCGAAGTTGCGGGAAATCTGTTCAATTCAGGATCAGCCTCAGCCGATTTGGTATTTGATCGTGTTGGAAAAATTCAAATTCAAGCCTCCGATGCGCTTGCTGGATCGCAACGAGGATTGAGCGATGTTGTGTCATTTGTTCCAAAAGCATTAAAGATCGAAGTCCAGGATCCTCCTGAACACCGAGATTACTTCTATGTCGGCGAAGCCATTCAGGTTTTTCTTGAAGCTGTGGATTATCTCGATAAACCCATTTCTAATTTTGAATCTAAGGTCGCCATCAGTTCTCAGCCTGATTTGGCATTGCCTTTGGATCTTCAATTGACTTCTGCAGATCAAGGAAAAAAATCGTTGATGATGTCAGCGCCAGCGGCTGGAAATTATTTGATTACGATCAAAAGTTCTTCGCCAAATCTTGAGGCGGTAAGCCCGGCAATCCAAGTAAGAGATGCGACAGTTCAGGTGAATTCCACAACCGCGCCTGTCGGATCCACGGAAATTGAAATTGAATTGGTCGATGAAAAAGGCCAGCGGATTAAAGACAGCCGTGTGACATTGACCGTGATCTTGCAGGAAGAAAACCCGAATAACAGCGCGATTTCATCAGCTACTGAGCGCGAAGTGGTGTTCAACCATGGAATTGCCAAAATTGATGTCATGGATTTAGAGGCAGAGACCGTTACGGTAATCCCGAAGTCTTTGATGGGTTTTAAAATTAGATCAGGCACTATAATTTTCGGGCGCATTGGAAAATCAGGTATTGGTTCCTTAATGTGGTGGGAAGTGAAAGATGAAAAGGAAAAGAAGAAAGAACTAAGCGAAGCCGCAGCAGAAGAAGAGAAAATCACGTTGCTTGGCGGAAAACCAAAAAATTCTAAATGGGATATGGATGAGATAACGAGCTGAGGGTCTTTGTGAGTGAAAGTGTTTTGAATCGCGATAAAGGTTTTACGATGTTGGAGCTGCTGATTGTGGTTGCGCTTCTGGCTTTTTTGGCATCAGCAGTCACCATGTCGATTCAGGCAGCGATTACAAGTTGGTCTTATACAAAGGACCAGCTGAGTTTGCAGAAGGTTTTATCGGAGACCATGAATATGATGATTCAAGGAAGTTACGAAAATTACGGTCTTAAAGACAGCATGGAAATCCGGGGCGCGTCCTCGGAGGAAGTTGCTTTTGTGCCGCCGTGGGTGGATAGGACTCACAGTGCCGTTACTGAAGATATCATCTATACCTTGGATAAACCCTTGAAGCCGGGTGCGGCAATTCCAATTGGTCAAATTAAATTAAAAGATGACGATGAGTGGCGCGTGGTCCCCGTGGAGCGAGTGGAGTTAGAACGAGAAAAAAGTTCTCAGGTTAAACTTGGCGTTACTCCGCCCGAAGAGGGCCAACTTAAATTCATTTATCTTCCAGATGCTGAAAAAGTATCTGACGTGATTCATATTTTGCGATGGGACAAAGAAGATGGTTCTGTCTATTTGACCCAGGCCGGTGAGGCTGAAGATATTTCTCATAATCCTTTTGGGGTGAAATTTACGCGAGTCCAGTTTTTTTATTACACGAATGGTAATGTTCCTATAGGAGAGGACGGTGTTGTTACTTCCAATCAACTTCCATTGATCACGGGTGTTGAGGTAGCCTTAGAGGCGGAGCTTGCAGATCAAAAGCAGACTTTGATTAACTTTATTTCCTTGCGCAATGCCCCGCTCAGGACGGGATATTTAACGCTCCAGGAAGGGATGACGATTCCTATTCCGGATAGCAAGAACATTCACACGCTTCAGCTCACAAACTTCTCAGGGGTTAAAGATGGGGATGAGATGTCGGTGCAGGCACGCGATGAAAAAGGAACTTCGTGGGGTATTAAAATCCTGTTTGAAAAAATTGGATCCAATTCTCCGCGAATTAAAAGTATTACGATTGAGTCTCCGGTCGGAACGCCAATTGCAGTCCAGTTTCCTCCAGGGGGCGGAGAACTGAATCTCAATTTGCTTTCAGTGGGAGAACAAGGGCTCTACGATTATGACGATGATGATGGAATAGAGGATTCAGTGGAGTTGAGCGGGAAGGTCAATCTTGAAATCAAAAAGATGACCATTGATGGTGCGGGATTGTTTGTGCGCCCTTAGAAAGGATGTGTCAGGAAATGAACATGAATGCAGAAAAATCTAATGTTTTCAAGGTCGTGATTCTGATTTCTGTCATGTTGATAAATCTAAGTTATTTTTCGATTCTAAGTGCTGATGACAAAGTCTGGACGGGAGATGGGGATGCAACTGCTTGGGAAGACGATACCAATTGGAATCCTGAAGGCACTCCCTCTGCGAGTGACGATGCAGTCATTCAGAAAAAAAATGCTGCGGTCACGGTGAATCAATCTCTTGAAGGCCGTTCTCTTTCGGTGGGAGGAAAAAATGAAGCTTCGATTTCATTCGATTCGTTTGTTTCCGGCGATATTTCACCGGATAACGTGACCGATCATGCGATTATGAATCGCCGCGGAGGAACGATTAAACTCAAAGGCCCTGGAACGATTCGGGTCAAAGGTGCTTATCTTGATTCAGAAGAAAGTTTAGCACCGGAACCCTCTTTTATGTTGACGGTGTCATGAGCTGGTTTCAGTTGCAGAAAATAAAATGCAATGATCGCGGCTTAGCATTGATCACCGTGGTTATTATGATGATTACGCTATCCTTAATCGGTGCAACGCTGATCGAATTTGCTTCGTATGTGAATCTCTCCTCGACAACGGTCATGGATCAAACCAAGGCGCTTTATCTTGCCGAAGCCGGTATCTCTTATGCCATTAATTCTCTTCGTGCGCGAGCAGGAGCAGAGAATCTCAAGGATGAGAAAATTGGACCGATTCCTCTGGGAGAAGGCGAGTTTACGGTAGAATTTGCATTTTCAGAATCCTTGATTATTTCAGTAGGAGAAGTTCATGGCATTTCTAAAAAACTGGAGCTTCAGTACAATGTTTTTTAAAAAAAGATTGCATCTCAGTGAACGTGGGTTTACATTTATCGAGATCCTGATTGCGCTCAGCCTGATTGGGATACTTTTTATTCCCTTGATGCAGCTTTTTATCCATGGAATCACACAGACGCAAGAATCTATGGATACGATTACGGCAACCAATCTGGCTAAGTCTTATATGGAGAGGGCTCTCAATCTTCATATGACCAAGAGCCAAATGAGGGCTTTAGGTGATGAGCTTTATCCTCCTAAAGAAGAGCCCGCTTTTGTTATGAATAAAACGAGGTGGCGGGTATTGCGTGATATTATTGAAACTTCGGATCCGCTCGAAATTAGAGTTTCAGTGATGCGCGAAAGCGAACCAGAAAAGCCCGTAATCACATTAGTGACTTTAATTGAAGATTTGGCATGGGAATCAGTCAGGCCAGTGACACCAACGGCCTAAGGAATGTATGAAAACTCAAATGATTTGTAAACGATTCGTATTTATGATTTTTCTCCTTTTGAGTATTTCGGTTTCAGGGTATGCTTCGTTCGAAACTCAGTCTGAGGCAGCCTCTAAAGCAAAAGCAAAGTTTGATCTTGCAGAGAGTGATACGATTTACAGTTCAGAAACTGATAAAGCTCTTTATTATCAAAATACCCAAATTATTGGGCTTCTTGAAGAAATCCGTGACGAACTGAAACTTCAGAGAAAACAAAAGGATGAACAAGAAGAAAATGGAGGCGTAGTCTTATGAAAAAAGTAATTTGTAGTTTGGGTTGTATTTTCTTATTAGGTGCTCCGGTGCTTCAAGCAGATGGCTGGATATCCAAAAAGAAAAATGCGGATCAAAAAAAGATTTCTGCTGCAAAGGCTGAAGCCCCGGCACAAAATGAAAATTCAAACGATGAGAGTAAGAAAACTCCTAAAATAAACGAGGTCAATCCTTCCGTCGATGATCACGGCAAACAGCTAAAGTGGAGAGACCTCAAGAGTCAGGAGCGTCATGTTGCCATGCTTCAAAAAAAACTTGATGGCGAGCGTGCTCAGCTGGGACAAATGCAGAGTGATTTTGCTACCATGTACCAGATGGATCTTAAGAGAGTTAAATCTGGAGATCTCGATTTAGAGAAGGTAGAGCCCGCGTCAGACTCCAAGGCTGAGTAGCTATTATCACCCGAATTCCAATCAAGCTATGTCAAATGCGATCACACGATAGAATTCATTCGCATCTCAAACTGGACTTTTTTAGTCTGGTTTGCTAGTATCTTACTAGGAGACACCGCATGAGATTCACGAGCAAGACAGAATACGGGCTAGTGTGCTTGATCTATATGGCACAGCAGAAGGATGGATCGCCTGTTGCCAGCACAGAAATCGTTCAGGGTGAAGGTTTTTCTAAGACCTTCACTGAAAAAATCTTACAAAAATTGCGCAGTGCTGGAATCATCACTTCGGTTCAGGGAAATCAAGGCGGGTATGTCTTGGCACGACCTGCACATAAAATTTCCTTGAAAGACATCGTGGAATGCCTCGAAGGGCATAGCTTTGACGTGTTTTGTGAACCTAAGCTGAGAACGGATATTATTTGTAATCATTTTCGTTTGTGCGGGTTAAAGCCCATTTGGCATAAAACCAAGGAACTTTTAGATGAGTATTTCGATTCAGTGACTTTGGAAATGATTGCCGGAACGAGCGAGGGCCTCACGGCTGGGCTTACCATGGCTGTGGATCATGCTAAGAATAAGGTGAAATAAACATGAGTCAGGATGCGATCGAGCAATTTGCGGGTCAGGAGTACCGATATGGATTCAAGACGGACATCGGTCTTGCAAAATCGGTTCGCGGTCTTTCAGAAGAGACTATCCGCTTAATTTCAAAACATAAAAATGAGCCTGATTTTATGTTGGAATTCAGGCTCAAGTCTTTTCAGCAATTTCTTAAAATGAAGGAGCCTAAGTGGCCTGAGGTTCATTACCCGAACATTGATTATCAAGATATCATTTATTACGCCGAGCCTAAACAGGTCAAGGAGCGTCCTAAATCTCTGGATGAGGTGGATCCGGAACTCTTGCGGACATTTGAAAAGCTCGGGATTTCTTTGATCGAGCAGAAGAAGCTTGCGGGTGTGGCTGTGGATGCCATTTTTGACAGCATTTCAGTGGGAACCACGTTTAAGGAAAAATTGTTGGAGGCTGGGGTTATTTTTTGTTCTTTCTCTGAAGCGGTTCAAGATCATCCGGAGATTGTTAAGAAATATCTTGGGTCTGTGGTGCCAGCTTCAGACAACTATTTCGCAGCTTTAAATTCAGCAGTTTTTACCGACGGTTCCTTTGTTTTTGTTCCCAAAGGCGTGCGTAGTCCGATGGAGCTATCAAGCTATTTTCGAATCAACACTGAGGGGTCTGGACAATTTGAGCGTACGCTCATTATTTGTGAGGATGATGCTTACGTAAGTTATTTGGAGGGATGCACAGCTCCGAAGTTTGATACAAATCAGTTGCACGCTGCTGTCGTTGAACTTGTGGCGCTTGATCGAGCCGAGATCAAATATTCAACTGTTCAGAATTGGTATGCAGGAGATCCCAAGACTGGAAGAGGGGGTATTTATAATTTTGTGACCAAGCGGGGTAAATGCGCTGGCGAGAAATCTAAAATTTCCTGGACTCAAGTCGAAACAGGTTCTGCTATTACTTGGAAATACCCGTCCTGTATTTTAATGGGGGAAGGCTCTGTTGGAGAGTTTTACTCTGTGGCCTTAACCAACGGCTATCAGCAAGCTGACACTGGAACAAAAATGATTCACATTGGAAAAAATACAAAGAGTACGGTGATCTCCAAAGGGATTTCCGTGGGGAAGTCGAACAATAATTATCGCGGACTGATTCAAATTCAAAAAGGTGCTGATCACGCGAGGAATTTCACGCAGTGCGACTCGCTGCTGATCGGATCTGAATGTAATGCAAATACTTTTCCCTATCATGATATTCAGAATTCTAAAGCTCGAGTTGAGCACGAAGCTACGACTTCGAAGGTTAGTGAAGATCAGCTTTTTTATTTTCGCCAGCGTGGAATCAACCCTGAAG
>CAZOOM010000087.1:0-6083 GCA_964581425.1 uncultured bacterium
GGTCTAGTCTTGCCAAAACCCTGATCCGCGAATTCTCCAAATGGGTGGAAGTTTCCTACCTTTGTGACCATACCCGATCTAAGGCCCTTGCCCTTCAGCAAGTGCTCAAATCGCGTGCCGAAGTTCTGCAGATTCATGACCTACTGGAAAAGTCGGATTTCATCATTGAAGCTGCCTCATCTGAAATATCAGGAAAGGTGGCAGAACGGGCTCTGATTTTAGGCAAGCAGATTCTCGTGATGAGCGTGGGTGGTTTGATCGGAAGCAAGGTTTTTCAAAAGGGATTTGAAATCAAAGGCGGAAGGTTATGGATTCCTTCGGGAGCCATTGCGGGAGTCGATGCTCTTCTGGCTGCCGGACGCGGAGAAATTTGGAAAGTAAAATTAGTGACTCGAAAACCACCAGAAGGTTTGGGTACAGCTCCTTTTTTTAAGAAACAACCGTTCCCTGTTTTAAAGGGCGATCAAGAGGTTTGCGTTTTTAAGGGCAATGTGACAGATGCGGTCAAAGGTTTTCCTCAAAATATCAATGTCTCTGCGGTTTTAAGTTTTGCAGGTATTGGCGCGAAAAAAACCGAAGTGGAGATTTGGACTTCAAGAAAGTATCAAGCGAATCAACACGAAGTCACGATCGAGGGGGATTTTGGTTCGATTCAAACTGTGACTAAAAATGTTCCTGCTAAGGAAAATCCCAAAACAAGCCGCATGGCGATCTTGTCAGCCGAAGCCATGATCCGAAAAATCTTTTCCCTGATTCGAATCGGCACTTAACTATGGAGTAACCAGCAACCAGTTGCCAGTAACCAGAATCGAAATATACCGATAATTTATGGGGCGTTTTGTTTTGGCTGCTTGGTTACTGGTTACTGGTTTCTTTAAATGATTGAATCAAAAATAGAAATCCGCGGTGCGCGCGAGCACAATCTCAAGGGTATCAATCTTTCTATTCCCCGAAATCAACTGGTTGTGATTACCGGGCTTTCCGGTTCAGGAAAATCCTCACTAGCGTTTGACACCATTTATGCCGAAGGACAGCGCCGGTATCTCGAGAGCCTTTCCTCTTATGCCCGCCAATTTCTAGAAAAAATGGGAAAACCTGAAGTGGATTACATTTCAGGGCTATCTCCGAGCATTGCCATTGAGCAGCGTTCACTCACTCATAATCCTCGCTCGATTGTGGCAACTGTCACAGAAATTTATGATTATCTTCGCTTGCTTTATGCCAAGGCCGGCGATGCGCATTGCCCTGATTGTGGTCGTGAACTCACGTCTCTAACGCGTGAAAAGATTGCGGAAAATATCACCTCTCAATTTGCTGGGCAGGAGATTCAAATATTTGCACCTGTGGTTCGCGGACGCAAAGGAGAGTTTCAAAAGATTTTCCAGGATGTTTTAAAAAAGGGATATTCCCGAGCGCGCATTGACGGAAAGTTGACGGAACTTAAGCCCTCGCTCAAACTGAGAAAATCCTTTCGGCATGATATTGAAATTTTGATTGATCACTTATCTCCGAAGAAGCAGCCTGCTGATGAAATGCTTCTCGCTTCTCTCGATCAGGCGCTAACATTAGGAGAAGGATTTCTCATGATCCTTCCGTTTGAAAAAGGACAGTCATCCAAGCCGGTTCTTTATTCTTCAAAGCGCAGCTGTCCTGTTTGCCGCATAGCGCTTCCGGATATGACACCTAATATGTTTTCTTTTAATAGCCCTTACGGCGCTTGTTCAAAATGTAAGGGACTTGGAAAGCTTTCTCAACTTGTATCAGGGGGAGTGATTCGCGATCCTTCAAAACCTCTCATGCGCGGCGCCATCAATGAAGAGATCTTTTTCTCTTTCAATAAATATATTATTGAGGATTTGCTTTGGGACTTGGCTAAAAAATATCATTTTGACCGCTCCTGTCCTTTCCAGGAGTGGCCGGAAGAAGCGCGAGAAGCTTTCTTCTGGGGCGAAGGCGAGATCTCTGGATTGATTGAGGAGTTGGAGCATCTTTTTCACGAAACCAAGTCCGAAGTCATCCGCAGAAAAGTTCGCAAGTTTTTGCGGGAGGATATTTGTCCTGAATGCCATGGAAAGCGTTTAAAAAAAGAAAGTCTTGGAGTCACGATTGCAGGAAAAAATATCACTGAAATTACAGCGCTTTCCATTGAAGACGCTGTTCCATTTTTCAAAAAGCTGAAATTTCCACCAGCTTATTCTTTAATTACTGAGCCGGTTCTTAAAGAAATCCGCTTGCGCCTTCAATTTATTTTTGATGTAGGACTGGGATACCTTGGTTTGGACCGGTCTGTGGCAACGCTTTCAGGCGGGGAGCTTCAGCGCATCCGGCTGGCGGCTCAAATTGGCGTGGGGCTGACCGGGGTTTTGTATGTTCTGGATGAACCTAGTATTGGTCTTCATCCTCGGGACAACGATAAGCTTTTGGACACTTTGACGCATTTGCGGGATCTTAAAAATACGGTTCTTGTGGTTGAGCATGATGAGGAAACCATGCGTCGTGCAGATTATCTGATTGATTTGGGTCCCGGTGCCGGAATCCACGGCGGAGAAATTGTGGCAGAAGGAGAGCCCGGGGAACTTATCAAAAAAGGAGAATCGCTTACAGCTAAATATCTTTCAGGAGAAATCAAGATCTCGATTCCGGATAAGCGTTTTGATTATCGCAAGGCAAAAAAACTAACGCTTAGCGGATGCTCCGAACACAATTTAAAAAATATCAGGGTGGATTTTCCCATGGGGGCTTTAATTTGTGTGACCGGAGTTTCCGGTTCCGGGAAAAGCACGCTGGTTCATGACATTCTTTACAAAGAACTGCACAATCGGGTTTGGAAAACGGAACTCAAGGTTGGAAAATTTCAAAAAATCACAGGTGCTGAAGCCATCGACAAAGTAATTGAGATCGACCAATCTCCCATTGGTAGAACCCCGAGATCCACGCCAGCTACTTACACGGATCTCTTTGGGTTTATCCGAAAAATCTTTGGAAGTCTTCCAGAATCCAAAGTTCGAAATTATGATCAGTCGCGTTACAGTTTCAATTTAAAAGGCGGGCGGTGTGAAAATTGCCGCGGCGAAGGTTATGAAAAGCTTCAGATGAGTTTTATGTCGGATCTTTACGTTCTCTGCGAAGAATGCCGAGGACGCCGTTATAATGATTCGACGCTGGAGGTTCGATATCGAGGGAAAAACATTTCCGAAGTGCTCGAACTTTCGGTTGAAGAGGCCATTCCATTTTTTGAATCATTCTCAATGCTTCAAGAAAAACTGCTCCTGCTTAAAACCATTGGACTTGGGTATCTAAAATTAGGCCAGCCTTCAACAACACTTTCTGGCGGAGAAGCCCAGAGGGTTAAAATCGCAGCGGAGCTTAGCAAGAAGGCGACAGGAAAGACACTCTATCTTTTAGATGAGCCCACAACCGGACTCCACTTTGCGGATGTGGAAAATTTGATGAAGGCGATTTTTCAGCTTCGAGATCAAGGTAATACCATTGTCATTATCGAGCATCATTTGGATGTCATTAAAATGGCAGATTACATCATTGACCTTGGTCCTGAAGGTGGCCCAAACGGGGGGACTATCGTGGCTCAAGGTACGCCAGAAGAAGTTGCGGAGTGCGCAGCTTCATTTACCGGAAAATGTTTGAGGAAAGCGCTTCATTTTTCGGTTAAAAAATAAAAAAAATTAAAAAAAAGCCAGAAATCAATTGAAAGAGTTGATAAGCTTTGCTATATTTTAATCGTTGGCTCTAATCTTCGTGACGAAAGGAAGTGCCCTATGATTACTGAAATCGGAATCGCGGCAGGGGATATTTGGCATCAGCTTGATGAAAAAGGTCCGACGACACTGGATGGTTTGATTCGTGCCATCGGAAAGCCCCGCGAGCTGATTTTGATGAGCTTGGGCTGGCTCGCTCGAGAGGGTCATGTTGTGGTTGGTGATGCTGGAATGGGGTATAAGGCCTCGCTTGTTAATAAGGCCTAAATTCGAGATTCCTTTTGACTTATCTTCTTGTACTGACGAGTGTTCCCTCATTAAGTTGTGCGCGTAAAATTTCCGCAGAAATTCTTCAAAAGAAGCTGGCCGGATGTATTTCCATTTCCTCGAAGGTCGAATCCCATTATGTTTGGAAGGGCAAAATGTGTGTTTCGAAAGAATTTTTACTCTCCATTAAAACCCGAGAATCCTGCTACTCAAGATTGGAAAAACTGATTCAAACCAAGCACCCCTATGATGTCCCTGAAATCCTTGCGCTTCCAGTAAAGAGAGGGAGCAGGCAGTATTTGAATTGGTTGGAGCAGTCTCTGGCAAAATGATTAAAACTCGGGTTCTTCAGGTTGACAGCAATCAAAACGGCATGATACACTCTGCCAACTTTTCCTACGTAACTCGAGGTCTTGAATTCATTTATGAAAAATAAGGCTGTTACCTTTCTCCTTCTCATTTCTTTTTTGATCCCCTCTCAGATTTCATGGGCAAGGTGGGTTTGGTCTCCTGAGCAAGGTAAGTTTGTCAATGCAGAAGGACAGACTCAGGATCAAGCAGAAGAAATTTTGCAGTATGCCAATCAGTTTTATCGTGACGGGGATAAAAAAGAGGCTGTAGATCAGCTGAAAAGTGTGATCGAAAAATATCCAAGTTCTCGTGTAGCTCCGGATGCTCAGTATAAAATCGGCGTGATTTATGAAGAGCTTGGGGATTTGAATAAGGCCTACCAGGCTTATAAAAAGCTGCTAACTTCCTATCCTCAAAATCGAAATTACGATGAGGTTGTGGAACGTCTTTACAAAATTGGAAATGCCTTTCTTTCAGGAAAAAAAGCTCGTTTGATGGGCCTTGAAATTCTCCCTTCACTGCCTAAGGCGATAGAAGTTTTCAAGTTTTTAGTTGAGCAGGCCCCATTCAGTCAGTTCGGAGATAAAGCTAATTTCCAATTAGGGCTTTCTTATAAAAAGGCTGGCCGTTATGACGATGCCATGCAAAGTTTTCAGCAGTTGATCGATCAGCACGCTAAAAGCGAGCTGGTTCCTGATGCGCGTTATCAGCTAGCAGAATCCTCTTACCTGCGTTCTAAAAGTGAATACCGCGATCAAAGAGCACTCGATCAGGCTTCGGATGAAGTGCAGAAGTTTATTACAAACTATCCTGATGCGAATACCACCGAAGAGGCCAATAAACTTAAGCAAGCTATTGACGAAAAAAATGCCCAGAAAAATTTTGAAATCGGACAATACTACGAAAAAACCAATTATCTTCAGAGCGCACTTATTTATTATTCCGATGCTGCAGAGCGTTATCCTGATACTAAATGGGGAATGAAGGCGAAAGAAAAAATAGGTTCGCTTAAAGAGCCCACGGCTTATCACACAAGTAAACAAAAGCAGATCAATGAAGAAATTCAGATTTTGGAAGCCAAGCTCAAAGTCGTGCCAGAGTCCGATGCGGTTCAGAGGGATCGGCTTCAGCGGAAAATTGATTTATTAAACAAGCGATACAAAAATCTTGAAAAATTAGAAAAAGAAAATGTTTCCCGCATTCGCGATGATTTGAAGCGCCGTGAAGGAGAATTGAAAGATAAATGGAAGAATTTGAATAAAAAGAAGAAAGGGCTTGCCGCTAATCAGTCTGCAGATTTGAAAGCTGCTATGGATCGATGGGAGGGTTCCCTCCGTGAAGAACAAGATCAATTGGATAAAGAGAAAGAACAGTTGGCCAGTTGGCGTGAGGATCTTGGGATTCGTGAAAATAAATTTGGTTTAGATCATCTCCCGTTTTTCCCCGAAGAAGTCTCTGACCTTGAAAAAGTTCGTTCCATTGAGGCAAAGAAACTGTTCAAACTTTCAATCGAAAGAAAGAATATTCTTGAAGAGAAAGAAGTCCTCTATAAACAACGCGGTGAAGTGATGACTCGTGTGGATCAAATTCACATTGATGCAAACGGAGAAGCAGACGAGTGGATGAAAGATCTGGATTTGCAAAATGCATCCGTGGTCTCTAAAAAAGAAGAAATCCAGAAATTAGAATCTGTGCTCAAAGAAAAGAAAAAACTTTTTGAAGTAAAAGTAGATGCTTTTGAACATCAAA
>CAZOOM010000087.1:6093-11887 GCA_964581425.1 uncultured bacterium
AAGTGGGAAGCTCTTTATAAAGCGCCTGTTCAGGCTGTGGGAACCTCAACCTCTAAAGTGGCTGGGACGATTCAAAAATCTTTCGATGTCATGAATCCTTTTTCTGGAAACACAGAGTCGCTCGAATCAAAATCTGTTCAGGAACTCGCTGAGCTTCAAATGCATACCAAGGAAAAAATGGTGTCACAGCAGAATTTGGTGGATACATTAACGCAAGCTTATGACAGCCAATCCGTCATCAATGAGCAGAAGAAAATGGCGAAAAAACTCGATGCTCCGGAAACAAAACAGGATCCTGAGGTTTTAAGAAAAGAATCAAAGACCCTGCAAAAGAAGATTCGTGCCCTTTATCAGGATATTGAAGACGAAGACCGCGCTAAAGCAGAACTTCTTAAAAAGCTGGATCTTTTGAAAAAGAGCTATGATCAGAGAACTCCCGCCAGTAAAGCCGGACACTCGATTACAGACCCTCTTGTGGGTACTGCCAGGATGATGAAGGCCTTTATTGTGGGTCTTCCGAATAAAGAAGTGGAAATTACCCAGTCTGCGGATCAAATTTCTAAAGAAGCTGAGCTTTATGAACAGGCAAAAAACCTGCAGCAGGAAATTGAGACCAAGAGTCTGGTGATTGAAGCCAAGAGCCGTGAAATTGTTCAAGCCAAGAAGGAGCTTGATATTTTAAAAGCTCAGTCAGCACTTGAGAGCGGATTAAAATTCCGCTCCGTGCTTGTGGATGTCCCCTACGAGTTTATTGGAGAAGCCATTGATAATGCCCGAAAAATCGTTCCTAAAAAAGATCGCGGACAAGTTTTAGAATCCCGCATCCAAGAAGAGACGAAACGGCTTGAAGAATTAAAAGCTGGTTTGAAAAAAATCGATCAATTGATCTCTGATAAAAACCAGGCTGCTACGAGTCCTGCCGCAACTGCGCTACCTGCGGTTCAAGAGCAAAAGAGCAGTGCTCCGGATCAAGCTTCCCTAAAACTGCTCAAGGAAGAGATAGAAACATTGCGTAAAGAAATTGATTCTTTGACTGAAGAGATTGCTCAGAAAAAGAAAGCCTTGCGTGGTGAGCTCAAGATTTCCGGAGCCAAGAAAAAGGCGATGAAGAAGCAAGAAAAGCTTGAGAAAAAAGCCGAGAACCGGTTAAAAGAAGAGAACGGTGCGCTTCGCAGTGAACTCCAGGAAATCGAGTCAAATTTGCAAGACATGATCCATAAGGAATCGCGGCTTGAATCTGAGGAAACACAAATTCTTGAAAAGCGTATATCTGCGATTGATAAAGTCATTCCGAATATGAGTTCGAAATCAGCCTCTCAAGATCTTCTTCGCGAACGCGAACATCTTGAGTCGCGTCTTTCCGAGATTTCGCTCCGTCGTGATTTTCTATCAAAAGAAATGGAACGTTTTCAAACCTCTTCAGAAACCAGGAAATCGTAAGTCCTAAGGCCTACTATGACAAAGATCATTAGTTTCAAATGGACTCAGCTCTTTCTAGCGCTCATCCTTCTTTTTCCCGGGTGCGGTTACACTCAAAAATCGGCCATTCCTGAAGGCGTCAAAACCATTTATGTTGAGCCTGTGCAAAACAAAATTGAACTTTCGGAACTGTATGCTTATGTTCCTGGTTTGGAAGCCATGATTAATAACGCTTTGACGGATCGGTTTAATAAAGACGGCAATCTGCGCGTGGTCAACGATCCTGAGAAAGCGGATGTGATTTTGTCAGCTAATCTGACGCGTTTTGAACAGGGTGGCGTGCGCTTTACGACGCTTGAATCCGTTCAGGAGTACCGGCTTTTCGTGGTTGTTTCCGCAAAACTTGTTAATGCTAAGACTAAAGATATGATTTGGGAAGAACCCAATTTCTCAGGCGATGCGGAGTATTATGTCAGCGATATTCGATCCTTGGCGCGTCAAGAAGCTGCGGAACGAGCTGTGAAGCGACTGGCTGTTAGCCTTGTGGACCGCGTTGTCGAAGACTGGTAAGTCATCTCTGGGGTATCCGATGCTTTGTGTGAATCGCCCCGTATCAAACTCATTCCATTTCTAATGTCATGACCCAATCAAAATCTGATTTATCCTGCCGTTTTTGGGTTTGGGTTGGAGATCCCTTTCTTTGCGAATCCAAATTTGAAGCTTTTCGAGCCAGCAGTGCCAAGGAGACAACTCAAGAAATCTCTGTTTTTAGCGGCCATTTTTCTGAAGACTACCTCAATCAAATTCTTGTGGATGCTCGGTCCCTGCCATTTCTTTCTTCTCTTCAAATTTACCGTATTCGAGATGCGGAGCTTTTAAAAAATAAATCCGGAGAGATTCTGGAAGAGTACTTAAAATCGGATTCGCCATCTACGGTGCTCATTTTTGAAGCGGAGACCCTTGCCTCGGATCATATTTTGCGAAAGCTCGCTTCTCAGTATGGAAAAATTTGGCAGCCTGAGGAAAGTGAACGAGAATCATCTTCCGCGAAGTTTGTAAAAGAACAGCTGAGATTAAGCGGTAAAGCCATAGACCCGTCGGGCTTGGAAAAACTTCTGTCGATGATGGGAGACCATCCCGTCATGCTTGAATCTGTTTTAAACCAAATGGTGACTTATGTGGGTTCTGAAAATCGTATATCAGAATCCGTGGTGGATCATTTCTCCGAGCGCTGGCAGGATCTGGATTCTTTTGAATTGGTCAACGCCATAGCTGGACGCAATACCGCACGTGCTCTTCTTCTCATGAAACGCATGGTTGAAGAAGGAAATCAGGAAGTCCCTGCCATGATTGGCATGCTTCATTGGATGATCAAACGTTTTTGGAAAGCCTTGGTCCTGATGGACAGGGGAGACTCCCAGGATACGGCCCTGAAAAAGTGTAAGGTTTATCCTAAGCAAGCGCCCTTTTTTATGAAGCAGCTTAGGATGTTCAGTCGTGCTCATTTAGAGAGTGCTCTTGAACAGCTCTTCCAACTGGATTGGAAAATTAAGACAGGGCAGATCGACGAATTTTCGGGATTTGAATCTTGGCTGGTCCAGACAACTTCAAAAAATTGATGCGGCGAAGCTTATAAAAAAACAACCTGCCATTTTGCAATGACAGGTTGTTTTCAAATAAGACTTAAGACTTTTTAGCGTTCAGCTTGGCCAGAAACAGGGCAACGCGGGATTTTTTCCGGTTGGCTCGTCCTTTGGGGATGATTCCTCGGGAAGCGGCGCGGTCGTACTTGGCAATAGTCTCTGCTGCAACGGGCTTGGCTTTTGCAAAATCCGTAAGGCTGAGCAGTTTCTTGCTGAGCGTTTTAAGCTCAGTCAAAGTTGCAAGATTGCGCTCGCGTTTGCGGGCATCACTTCTCATCCGCTTGGCGGCTGATTGAATATTTGGCATGAAAAACCCTCTTTCTTTTCAAAAATGAGGGGATAAAGTAACACAGGAGCTCGGTCCTGTCAAATAGGAGCCGATTGAAGGTTATTATGAAGGAAACCACGCAAGATCAGGATCGCATGGATTTAAAGGATGCAGGATCCGTGGTAAGTGGAGCCTCTTCAGCTGGATCTGTGAATCGCCATTTGGTAAAAGCTGCTGGAGTGGTGGGTCTCATGACACTTGCCAGCCGTATTCTGGGAATGGTCCGCGACATTTTAAGCGCCAAGCGATTTGGAACCAGTTGGCAGTGGGATGCTTTTATCTTTGCTTTCATGATTCCAAATTTGCTCCGCAGGTTAGTCGGAGAAGGGGCGCTTTCAAGTGCCTTCATTCCTGTTTATACCGAGACGCTTCAAAAAGAGGGAAAAGAAAAAGCCTTTCATTTTGCCAATCTTGTCATGACCTTGTTCGGGGTGGGACTCATGGCCCTTCTTTTACTCTTTGAAGTTGGGATCCATTTTTTTCTTCAAAGTTCATTTTGCACCGAGAGACTTTATCTCCTGCTGAGTTTGCTCAAAGTTTTTTTTCCTTACCTCTGGTTTATTTCAATCTATGCCGTAGGAATGGGGATTCTGAACTGTCACAAGAAATTTTTTGCAGCAGCACTCGGGCCTGTAATTCTTGATCTTTTTTGGATCGCGGGAGTGCTTTGGGCAGTACCGCTTGCCGGTTCCATGCCTGAAACTCAGCTTTGGATTCTTTCTTTGGTGATTCTATTTTCAGGAGCAGTCCAGGTTGCAGCTGAACTCCCTTCACTCCGCCAAATTCAATATCGGTTTCGCTGGAGCTTCGACTTTAAACATCCTGGCTTGAAGAAAGCCTGGACACTGCTTCTTCCATCGGTGATGAGTTTTGGAATTGTGCAGCTCAATTTGCTTGTGGATCAGATTTTAGCCATGACATTAGATGCAGGCGCTAATTCCAGCCTTTGGTATGGAACGCGCATGATGCAATTTCCACTCGGAGTTTTTGCCATTGCGATGGGAACCGCGCTTCTTCCCACGATTTCGCTTCAGGCCGCAGCTGGGGATTTAGAGGCCGCAAAAAAGAGCATTTCGTTTGCTCTGCGCTCCATCTTTTTTATTATCTTGCCGTGCTCTGTCGGGCTGATTGCTCTCCGTACTCCGATTGTGGCCATGCTTTTTGAGCGCGGAGAATTTGATGCTGTCTCCACGGCTCGAACCGCCTCTGTCATGATGGCGTACTCCATCGGACTCTTTGCTTTTTCGAGTCAAAAAATCATTACGTCTGGATTTTATGCGATCCAAGATACCAAAACTCCTGTGGTGACCGGAGTCCTGAGTTTGGTTTTGAATCTGATTTTGAATTTTATTTTCATGCCTTTTATGAAAGAGGCAGGGCTTGCTCTGGCAACTTCCATTGCTTCCATGGCGCAGCTCGTTATGATGGTTTTCATCTTTAATCGGAAAGTTCCAGGGTTTCCGTTTCCATCGGTTTTTCGATCTTTTTTAAGGATACTGCTCGCTTCGCTCGTCATGGGATTTTTCTGTATTTGGATTTATCAAGTTGCGAACCAATGGCTGCCTGGTTCTAATTTTACACCTCTGTTTTTGCGTGTGATGGGCTCTATGGGAATTTCAGTGCTGGCGTATTTCGGGTTTTGTTTTATTTTCAGGGTCGGAGAGCTTAAAGAAGCAGTGGCCTGGATGACTCGCCGGAGAAATTCATGATCAATAACCGACCTAATCTTAGGCCCCTTGTCGAAGCACTGCCTTTTACGCCTGGCATTTATTTAATGAAATCTGCAGAAGGAGAAATTCTTTACATTGGTAAAGCGCTTTCTCTTCGAAAAAGAGTACGGTCTTATCTGCGTCCTAATCCTGAGATCCCTAAAATTCCTATTCTCATGAGTCACGTGGCTTCGATTGATTACATTGAAACCCCATCTGAAGTGGATGCCTTACTTCTTGAAGCGCGATTGATCCGTGAACATCAACCACGGTACAATAAGGAACTCAAGGACGATAAAAGTTATCCCTTACTCAAAGTCACATCTGACGCCTTTCCTCGTGTTCACATCACTCGTAATAAATCCGATCGCAAGGCTGCTTATTACGGACCGTTTACGGATGCCAAGCTGCTTCGAGAAGCCGTGAATCTGATTCAAGCGCTTTTCCCGATACGAAAATGCCGGCGTCTTCCCAAAAAAGCCTGTCTTTATTACCACATCGGACAATGTCTGGCGCCCTGCATCAAACCTGAAATCAGTGCTGAGTATGATCGGGTGGTCCGAGAAGTGAGGACTTTTCTTGGGAGTGGTAAGAAAAGCTTCATGGATTACGTTGCTGAAAAAATGAAACAAGCTGCTGAAGATCTTCGTTTTGAAGACGCACAGTATTTTAAAGAACAACTCGATGCCTTAAGC
>CAZOOM010000088.1:0-10132 GCA_964581425.1 uncultured bacterium
TCATGACTCTTTTCGCAAATTTTTGGAAAACTGTCATGACCCTGGAATGGTGATTTATTCCGATGATGATGTAGCTTTGAGGCGGTTAGTGCACGAATCCTCAGTGCCGCATGTCAGTTTTGGTTTTTCGACAGGGGCGGATTTTAATGCGCAGAATATTGCGCTGACAGCCCAAGGCACTACATTTGATCTTTATGAATGCGGTATATTTGCCTGTCAAGTCAAACTGTGTTTAATCGGATTACATAATGTCATGAATGCGCTGGCATGCTTTGCGCTTTTAGTGAATCTAGGCATTTCTCCCGAAGAAATTGCGCAGGAGCTTCAACATTTTCATGGTGCCAAGCGACGGCTCGAGGTCAAATTCCATTCTGAGGAGGCCACGATTATCACCGATTATGCCCATAATCCCACTAAAGTGCGCGCCGCGGTGAAAGCTCTTAAGGTTTTTAATCAACCCGTGACCGTTGTTTTTCAGCCTCACAGGTTTACACGTACCGCACGTTTTTTTAGGGAGTTTGCGGTTGCTCTTTGTGAAGCGGACCGGATCGTGGTTACGGATATTTATGGTTCGGGGGAACGCAATGATCACGCAATTAGTTCAGATCTCATTTGTAAAGAATTAGTGGATTTAGGACATTCACAATTGAAATATATATCGCGTTCAGATCTTGTGAATGGTGTTTTGTCGTTACCCGAGCTGAGCGGTGTGATTGCATTTTTAGGTGCAGGGGATATCGGAGAGGCTGCTAATGAGTTTACGGACAGATTTCGAACTCACGCTTAAGCGGGATGTTGAACTAAGCCGGCTCACCACGATGCATGTGGGTGGCGCGGCTAAATTTCTTGCGGAGCCTGGTGATGAGGAAGATTTGTTGGGGTGTCTTGAGTTTGCGGCTAGAGAAAATCTGCGTTGGATGATTTTGGGGCGTGGTTCTAATGTGATTTTCCCGGACCAAGGTTTTCCTGGACTGATTATTTCCATGAACCGCTATTTCCCTGACAAAATGCATGCCGATTTGGATACTGGGACTGTTTCTGTTTCAAGTGGAGTTCAGCTCTATAGGTTCTGTCTATATTGCAAAGATCAGAGCCTTGGCGGTGCGGAATTTTTATCCACCATTCCTGGATCCATTGGGGGAGCCCTTATGATGAATGCAGGCTTCAGTCGTTTCCCGGGTCAGATCAATCAAATTGGTGATCTGGTCCAATCCGTCACGGTCTTGGATTCCATGCGTCGCAAAAAAGTTATTGATCGAAAGAATATAGTATTTCGTTATCGGCATTCGAGTCTTCACGGCGAAATTGTGCTTGAAGCGACATTTCGTCTGTTGAAGCGATCCAAAGAGATTGTTGAACAAGAAATCCAAGCTAATTTTGATTATCGAGCCAAAATCCAAAACGTGAGGTATCCAAGCAGCGGTTCAATTTTTAAAAATCCATCGCCTGAATTATCAGCTGGAAAACTCATTGATGGCTTAGGTCTCAAAGGGATGCGAGTCGGAGATGCTATGATTTCTCGTGAGCATGCCAACTATATGGTTAATCTGGGAAATGCAAAGAGTTCGGAATTTTATGAATTAATTGAGCGTGTTAAACAAGCGGTATTCAATGCAACAGGTATTGCCCTCGAAACAGAAGTTATCCTCGCTTCATAAAATCCAAATCGGCGTTTTTTGTGGCGGAACTTCCTCTGAAAAAAAGGTGTCGCTGCGTTCGGGAAAAGCTGTTTATGAAGCTTTGAAACGATCGGGTATGCAAGCTCGGATGGTAGATCCATCTAAAGTAACCTCTTGGTCAAAAATCAAAAAACAGTTTGACGTTGCGTTTCTCGCTTTGCATGGAGAAGGCGGTGAGGATGGAGAAATTCAAAATCGACTAGCTCGACTGAGAATTCCCTTCACAGGCAGTGATGCCTCGTCAAGTCGTATTGCATTCGATAAACTTTTGACCAAAATACGCTTAATTCAGCATCGGGTTCCTACTCCCGTATTCAGCTTGATAACGCGGAGAAACTACAAGAAAATAATTTCATGCTTTACACCTCCTTTTTTTGTTAAGCCGCTGCGTGAAGGGTCAAGTATCGGGGTTTTTGAAATTACAGATGGTGATGTTTCAGAGGCAAGAATATCTCAGTCCCTTAAAAAGTACTCGCAGCTGCTTCTGGAGCGTACAATCGAGGGACCTGAGTATACGGTAGGGATATTAGGCAATAAAGCGCTGCCTGTTGTAGAAATGCGACCCAAGGGGGCCTTCTATGATTATCATTCAAAATACACTAAGGGGATGACGCAATATCTCGTACCTGCTCCCATCTCCAAGTCGCTTGCAAACCGGCTTCAGAGGATGGCGTTAAAGAGCCATCGGGCTCTAAAACTAAGAGATTTGTCTCGAATTGATTTTAAAGTCGATCGAAAAACGGGTGGGATTTTCGTTCTTGAAGCTAATTCTATTCCTGGGTTTACTGAATTTAGTCTTCTTCCCAAAGCGGCCAAGTGTGAAGGAATTTCGTTTGAAACGCTTTGCCAGACCTTAGTTTTTTTTGCAATAAGTCGAAGAAAGAATTGATATGGCAGGAAAAAAACATAAGAAAATAAAAAAGATTAAGTTGGTAAAAGTCGCGAAATCTATTGGACTCTTTGCTTGGCAAAAAATCCTTCCATGGATGCTTTTGGTTGGAGCTCTGGTTTTTTGTGCTCACTTCGTTCAAGATGCACTGAATGCAGATCCGCACCTTAGAATTCAAGCGGTTAACGTGATTCCCGCCACGGCATTATCTCCTGAAAAAAGACATGAGTTGGACCGAAAATATTTAGGGAAACATATTTTGCGTGTTGATTTGCAAAAGATCTCAAATGAGCTTTGTTCCGATCCTGAAATCAAATCGGCTGAAGTCATCCGAAGATTTCCTTCCATTCTAGAAATCTATGTAGCCAAGCGTGAGCCATTGGGTATTTTAATGATCCAACCTAAAGGGAAAACAGGGGTTATTTCCAAAGATGGGGTTGTCTTGCAAGTTCTTAGTGAGACTGTAAAAGGTCTAACTGTTTTTCAAATGCCCTTTCTAAATGCCGCTGATCTTCGCGTGGGTGCACGGATCCGGGCTAAGAGTTTTTCTAAAGCAGCGGATTTATTTGAGACCTACAAGGCGTCAGAATGGGCAAAAACATACTTCCTCGAGACGATTAGCATTGATGCTCAGGGGAATATTAATGTGTATTTTCCTAATGCTCCCGAAATTCGAATGGGGCGCAGCCCGCTTGATCGCATGCCTCTCCTTGAAAAAGCTTTTCATTTATTTGAAGACAAAGATAGTTTAAATATTGCTTATATCGATCTTCAGTACGACAATGTTGTGGTTCGCAAAAAGGGGTAAATATGGGACAGGCAGTGGTAGGTGAGTCAGAGGTTGTTATCTACTTAGGGAAACGCAAATTGTGGATTGCAGAAGCGCTTTTCCACGGAAATGATATACGGATCGGCCATTGTCATAAGGTAAAATCTCCTACGGGTTTTGTCAGGGGTGTGGTACAAAGTGTTGGAGACGCGGTATTAAGTCTCCAGGCGCTGATTCAGGCCATCCAATCTCAAGACCGAAAAGAAACATCAGCTTGGATCGCAGTGGGTCAATCAAATCAAAGCTGGTATTGTTTTGAAAGTTCTCAGTATTACGGAAATGAGAGTAAGCTCATTCAAAGTTCTGAGATTCGCTCGGTGATTCAACAAACCCAAACAGTAGCGACTCTACCCCTCGATCAAAAAATCCTCCAGGCGCTTCCTGACAGTTTTCGTGTTGATGATGTTGAAGGAGTTAAGAATCCTATTGGCCTTGAAGCAAAGCGCTTAGGAGTCCAGCTCAAACTTTTTACCATGCCGTATCCTGACTATAAAAATCTTTCTAGGGCCTTGGAAGCTTCAGACTTTGAAATAGATGGTTTTGTCCCTCAAATTCTTGCGCTTTCTGAAGGGGTTTTGACTGAAGAAGAAAAAAATGCCGGGGTGCTCCTGCTTGATATTTCAGGAGATGTGACTCAGGCAGCTCTCTGGAAAGAAGGACGCTTAAAAGATTGTGAAATTCTGCCGCTTGGCGGTGATGACATCACCAAGCAATTAGCGGAACAGCTTCATTTGGATTTTGAAGATGCAGAAAAACTTAAAGAGTCCTACGGCTCGCTTGTGAGTCAGGGTAATATTTTGGATGAATTAATTCCTGTAGTTGAGCGGGGAGGGAAAACTCTGAAGCAGATCACACGGCGTGAATTTCATGAAATTTATGAACCCATCATGGGAAATTGGAAAAGCTCATTAATGAGCCTTTCTCAGGCTTTTCTTGAGCGCGCGGGTGTGATCCACCCGCATTATGTCTTTACAGGCGGAGGAGCCTCTCCCGAGGGCTTAATGGAGCTCATGGCGAAGGATTTTGGGATTATGTGCCGTTTGGGGTTAGTGCATAAAATTGAAGCGTCGCAGGAGTTGCTTGTTGATCCATCCCTGACTTCAGCTCTCTCTGTTTTTCGATGGCTTAAGGCTCATCGAGCTAATTCTCTTGAATTAATTCGACGTGAATCGGGCTTTCCCGGAGTTATTGGAAAAGTTCGCGATTTTTTTACGAGCTATTTTTAAATTTTGCCTCCATTTTGATTGAATTTTCTACTTTGCATTTTATAATGTCCGCCTATGTCTACCTCTACATTACCCATCACTGATTTACCTCTTCATCAGGAGCATGCCAAGTTAGGTGCTAAGTTCGGTGCATTTGGCCGGTGGAATGTGCCCCTCTATTATTCATCCATTTTAGAAGAGCATCGTGCTGTACGATCGCATGCAGGTCTGTTTGATATTTCCCATATGGGTCAATTCCTGGTAACAGGCCCACAGACTGTTTCTTTTTTAGATCATTTAGTACCAAGAAATGTATCTAAGATTGTTGATGGAAAAGCAGCGTATACTTTTTTACTTAATGAATCTGCCGGCATTATCGACGATATCATTCTCTATCGTTTTTCGTCGGAACACTTTATTGTCATCGTGAACGCAGATAATGTGGAAAAAGATTTTTTGTGGATGAATTCGCGAAAAATCTCGGGTGTCAATTTTGACAATCTTTCAAATCAGGTGGGGTTACTTGCTATCCAGGGCCCCGAAAGTGTTCGTGTTTTGAGTCGGTTGTTTCCCAAAGCTGGACTAGAGAGAGTTCCTTATTACGGATTTACGGAATCAGAAGGGGCGTTTTTAGCGCGTACTGGATACACAGGTGAAGATGGATTCGAGATTATGGTGCCCACAGTCGAATTGAATAAGATTTGGAAGCGCTTAGTAGAAGTTGAGAGGGTTCAGCCAGTTGGCTTCGGCGCTCGCGATACCTTGCGCCTTGAGGCCGCTATGCCACTCTATGGCCACGACATGGATGAGACGGTGAATCCCTTTGAAGCGGGGCTTGCATGGTCCATGGATTTGACTAAACCGGCTTTTGTGGGTCGGGAGGCCCTTCTCAAAATCAAGACTTCTCCGTTCACAAAACAGCGCGTGGGATTGATTTTAAATGACAGGGGAATTCCTCGGCAAGGCTGCGAAGTTTATCATCGGGAAACGCGCATTGGCGTTGTCACTAGTGGGAGTTTGGCTCCTACGCTTCAAAAAAATATTGGGATGGCATTAATTTCTCCAGAATATGGTAAAATCGGTACATCAATCAAAATCGCGATCCGAAATCAGAAAGTGGATGCGACGGTTGTCGCGATGCCTTTCTATAAAAGATCTCAAGCATAACGAAGAGGGATTATGAAAATTCCACAGGAATTATTTTATACTCAGTCACATGAATGGGCCAAGAACCTTACAGGAAAAGTTCGTGTCGGAATCACGGATTATGCACAAAAAGAAATTTCTGATATTGTTTTTATAGAATTACCTAAGGTGGGTCAGGCGGTCGAACAGGGGAAATCGGTAGCTGTCATTGAATCTGTTAAAGCTGCCTTTGATATCTATGCTCCTGTAAGCGGCAAGATTTCTGCGATTAACTCTGATCTTGAATCCAATCCTGCTCAAATCAATGACGATTGTTACGGAGCCGGATGGCTATTTGAGATTGAAGGCAAGGCTGCTACTGAGGCAAGTGGGCTTTTAAGTCCTGAAAAATATACGGCTCATTTAAAACAAGATGCTAAGTCATAATTTGTAGTTATTTTCATGCATTATCATCCGATCACTTCATCAGATAAGCAACAAATTCTCCGTGAGATTGGCGTTGCGTCATTGGACAATCTCATTGAGGGGATTCCTCGGGAACTTCGCTATCCCAAAATTGCAGTGCCTGCCGGCCTGTCTGAACTCGAGATCCAAAATGAACTGCAAAAGCTGTTTGCTTCCAGCAAGCAAAAATCTTTTTCCTCATTTCTCGGTGCCGGCATGTATGACCATTTTGTGCCTTCTGCAGTGGCGCAAATTGTTTCGCGCAATGAATTTTATACCGCGTACACCCCTTATCAACCTGAAGCATCTCAAGGAACTTTACAGGCGATCTTTGAATATCAAAGTCTGATTGCTGAGCTTACCGGGATGGATGTTTCCAATGCATCTCACTATGATGGGGCAACTTCTATGAGTGAAGCGGCCTTGATGGCTCTTCGACATACTGACCGGAAAGTGATTTTAGTGTCTCGTGCCATTCACCCCCATTATCGCGATACTCTTAAGACCTATTTAAAGGGCACCCATTTTCAGGTGCGTGAAATTGGTTTCGAGGCTCACGGTGGGTTTTCGCGGGATGATTTTCAAAAAGAGCTTACCGAAAATATTGCTGGGGCTATTTTCCAGACTCCGAATTTTTTTGGTGTTGTGGAGGATTTGGAGGGAATAAGTCAATCTCTTCATCAGCTAGGAGCGTTGCTTATCAGTGTCGTGAACCCCTTATCACTTGGGGTTTATAAAACTCCTGGAGAATGGGGCGCTGATATCGCTGTTGGTGAGGGGCAGCCACTCGGCATTCGTCCTCAGTTTGGTGGTCCTGCCCTTGGTTTTATTGCTACCACGAAAGCTTTAATGAGAAAAATACCGGGCCGCCTTGTTGGAGTAAGCCGTGATTCTGAGGATCGACGCGCATATGTTCTGACGCTTACTGCGAGAGAACAGCACATTCGTCGCGAACGCGCTTCCTCGAATATTTGTACCAACCAAGGCCTTTGTGCGCTAACGGCCTGTGTTTACATGACTCTGATGGGGCGTCAAGGCATTCAGCTTGTCTCGGAATTGAATGTAGATCGCTCGACCTACTTGAGGCAAGGAATTCAAAATATCAAAGGATTTCAAGTAGATACCAAAACACCGATTTTTAATGAGTTTGTGGTCAAATCTAGCAAACCCATGGTTGATCTTCAGAAAAAAATGGAAAATGCCGGTATTCTTCCCGGCGTTTCAATGGAACCGTTTTATCCTGAACTTAAAAATCAATTTTTAGTTTGTGCTACCGAAACCAAAACCCAGGCTGATCTGGATCAATATTTGAAAGCACTTGAATCATGTTAGTCTCATCAGATAGTCGACTCAGTTTTGAAAAGAGTAAATCGGGGCGTAAGGGATTTTCATTGCCGGCTCGCAAGGTTCAACCTGAAGGCGCGGATACTTGGGGCCACTTGAAGCGCAAATCACCGCTTGTTTTTCCTGAAATGACCGAGCCTGAAGTAGTTCGGCATTTTGTGAATTTGTCAAAAAAGAATTTTTCAATTGATACGCAGTTTTATCCCCTAGGCAGTTGCACCATGAAATACAACCCTAAGATCAATGAGCTTGCGGCTGCAATTCCGCAGTTTCAAGCGCTTCATCCGTTTCAACCCGAATCGACGCTACAGGGCATGCTTTCTGTTTTTCATAATCTTGAAAAAATGCTTATTGAAATTGCAGGCATGGATCGATTTACTTTGCAGCCTGCCGCTGGTGCTCACGGAGAACTCACGGGAATTATGATTGTGAAGGCCTATCACGATTCTCGCGGAGACACAAAACGCACGCAAGTTTTGGTCCCTGATTCAAGTCATGGCACGAATCCAGCCAGCGCCGCACTTTTCGGATATCGTGTGATTGAGTTAAAGACAAATGCACGAGGTCGCGTTGATCTTGAAGTGCTTAAGAAAAATCTCTCTGAAGAAACTGCCTGTCTGATGCTCACCAATCCCAATACCCTGGGCCTTTTTGAAGAGGATATTTTAAAAATCAAGGAATTGGTTCATGCGGCGGGTGGATTGCTTTATTACGATGGTGCAAATTTAAATCCACTTCTCGGCATTGCACGGCCCGGGGATATGGGGTTTGATATTGTTCACATCAATCTGCATAAAACATTTTCCACGCCTCACGGTGGCGGCGGTCCTGGATCCGGTCCGGTTGGTGTTAAAAAACATTTGGTGCCATTTTTGCCAAGACCCTTAATTGATTTGAAGCCGGACGGAAGTTATTTCCTGAACCATGAGGGTTCAAAATCGATTGGGCGCGTAAAAGCTTTTTATGGAAATACAGGCATGATTCTCCGTGCCCTTGTCTACATTATGTCTCTGGGTATGGACGGTCTGCTTGAATGCTCCGAAGGCGCGATCCTTAATGCGAACTATCTTCGTGCAAAGCTCAAAAAGTTATTCTCGGTAGCCATTGACGAATCTTGTATGCATGAATTTGTGCTGACCTTAAAAGATGCAAAAGCTGCTGACATTCATGCAGGAGATATTGGGAAAAGATTACTTGAGATGGGATTTCATGCACCGACAGTCCATTTTCCAATCGTGGTTGAGGAAGCTTTGATGATTGAACCTACGGAAACGGAAACCATTGAAACTCTGGATACTTTTATCCAAGCCATGAAAATCATTGCCAAAGAAATTAAAGAAGATCCCGAGCGTATTAAAAACGCTCCGCAAAATCTGCCTATCACGAGGCCTGACGAAGTTCTTGCGGCGCGAAAGCCTATACTGACTTATCGCGAGCTTGTGCGGGAAAAGGTCTTGCAAGCTGAAAATCCTGCAAGCGTTTAGCATGATGATGCACAAGTGGAATTTGCTTCCATTTTTGTCTGCCCCCATGCCTTATCAACTTGCACTTGATGAGGTTTTGTTTCTTTCTTTTAAAGCTCCTGCGAGCGCCGATGCTGACGTGCTGGCTCCAATGATTCGTTTCTACATTTCATCAGAACCTTGGGTATCTGTTGGATATTTCTGCCACGATTATGACCATGAGCATCCGAATCTCATTCGACGCATTACCGGAGGAGGGCGAGTGTTTCATGGGCATGACCTTGTCATGACCCTCTTTGCCCATAAGAACCATCATATGTCTTTTTCAGATGTCCGACAAAGCTATGCAAAGATTCATCAAGCACTTAATGCGGGATTTCAAATGGCAGGACTCAAAACGTCTTTATTTCAAGCCGACCAAGCTCAAAAAATCGGAACCGATTGTTTTACTTCGCCCATTACGAGTGATATTAGTCTTGCTTCTAAGAAGATTGCCGGAGGCGCACAAAAGCGCAGCATGGGTTTTTTGATGCATCAGGAATCGATTCAGCTTGAAAATTTAAATCAATCACTCTCACTTCGCAATGCCCTGCTTTTGGGGTATCAGAAAATATTTGATGTTCAATTTCAATCTTCAATGATAAATCCAGAGCATTTGAGTGAGGCGAAGAAGTTGGCAAATAACAAATATCATCCGCTGAATCGTTTGAAGGACCATTAATCATGGATGCCATTGAACAGCTGATTCAAAAGAAACAAGATGAAGGGCGCGTCACTCAATATGACCGTGATGGATATGCCTTCATTTTAGAATGCGTAACGCTTACGGCGCGCACACTCGGGAGAAAGGGGCACATCTCGGCGCGTGAACTTTTATCGGGGATTTTTGACATTGCCAAGCAAAGATACGGTGTGTTTACATTTTTTATTTTCTCAAAATGGGGAATACGCAGTACGGAAGATATTGGCCATATTGTATTTGATTTAGTAGGCCATGGTCTTCTTGCAAAGCAGGACTCAGACACTTTGGAAGATTTTTCCATGGATTTAGTTTTAAAGGACGCTCTTTTTGTTTCTTTTGATGAAGATTTAGAGGAAGAGCTCGGTGATCTTCTGCTGCAAGTCGTATTCCA
>CAZOOM010000088.1:10142-11885 GCA_964581425.1 uncultured bacterium
AGAGGAAGAATCTCATGAGTGAGCTGCTAGCGAATCTCAATGAGGAACAAACAAAAGCTGTTACGTGGCCCCAAACACCGCTTTTGATTGTAGCAGGAGCGGGAAGTGGTAAGACACGAATTTTAGTGCACCGTATTGCTTGGATGATCTCCCAGGGAGTTCCTGCTTATCAAGTGCTTGGAGTCACTTTTACGAATAAAGCTGCAAACGAGATGAAATCCCGCGTACAGCGCTTGGTTCAACAAGAAGTCTGGGTCAGTACTTTTCATTCGACTTGTGTACGTATCTTGCGGCAGGAAGCTACCGCTCTGAAGATGGACCGCAGTTTCACGATTTATGATGATTCAGATCAAATGGTGCTTCTGAAAGAATCCCTGCAAGAACTGAAAGTAGTGGATAAGCAATTTCATCCTCGAGGAATTCTCGAGCGCATTCAGCGCGCAAAAGATGATTGTTTAACGGCTGAGGAATATTCAGGTCAGGTGGAGGATTACTTTGATGAAATCGTGGCGAAAGCCTACAAACTCTATGAAGCTAAGCTGATGAAGTTAAATGCATGTGATTTTGGCGATTTGATTTTTAAGACGGTGAAGCTTTATGAGGAAAATCCTCAAATCTTGCAGAGTTGGCAGCGGCGTTTTCAAACGATTCTGATTGATGAGTACCAAGATACCAATCATGCCCAATATCGATTAGTTCATCAATTGACCGGCTCTGGACGACAGATCACAGTTGTCGGGGATCCTGATCAATCGATTTACTCTTGGCGCGGTGCTGATATTCAAAACATCATGCGATTTGAAGAAGATTATCCTGAGTGCGGAATTATCAAACTCGAGCGGAACTATCGATCCACGGCAACCATTCTGGATGCTGCCAATGAACTGATCCGCCATAATACGTTTCGTAAACCTAAAAATCTTTGGACGGAACGTGAAGACGGCGAAAAGATTACGGTTTATGAAGCTTTAGATGAGCGCCACGAGGGAGAATATCTTGTCAGCAAAATTCAGGACCAGCTGAGCCAAGGTAAACGTCTAGCTCACATGGTTGTATTTTATCGGGTACACGCCCAGTCGCGTCCAATTGAAGATTCGCTTCGACGATCAGGGATTCCGTATAAAATCGTGGGGGGAACGAGATTTTATGATCGAAAGGAAATCAAGGATTTGGTAGCCTATCTGCGCCTCACGAATAATTCAGTCGACGACCTAAGTCTAAAGCGTGTTCTCAATGTGCCGCCACGAGGAATTGGAAAGAAAACATTCGAGTCACTTGAGCAAGCGGGCGCCCGTGAATCCAAACCTCTTTATGAGATTCTCAAACATTCGGCATGGCTGCGTGAACAATCTCCAAAAGTTCAAAAGTCCGTGGCTTCGTTTGTCAATACGATTGAGGCTGCAAAGAATAAAATAGATTGCGACTCTGTGGAGGATATTGCAACCTTCCTTTTGGATCGTTCTGGATATTTGCAATCGCTTCGTGATGAAAAATCAATTGAAGCCCAGGCGCGCATTGAAAATATTCAAGAGTTCTTCAGTGTGATTCAGGATTTTGAAAACGAAGAGCATTCTACGGAAATTCCAACCACGAAATTGGCACTTTTCCTGGAATCAATTTCGCTTGTTACGGATCTCGATACCTGGGATCAAAGTTCTGACGTGCTTACGCTGATGTCACTTCACACCGCTAAAGGGCTTGAGTTTCCCATGGTCTTTATGACGGTTCTAGAATAGTGGATTT
>CAZOOM010000089.1:0-11802 GCA_964581425.1 uncultured bacterium
CTGACATATTCGGGAAAGTTCCTTTTGTGACTGGTGAGATTGGAATGAAGCCTGCCTTCATGAAGGCAGTAAGATCAATTAACCCATTTTTTAAACTTCCATTTGAACTTCTTGTTGGGAAATCTCTTCCTGTCTTTGACGACAAGCCTGGGCGTATCGAAGACAAGACTCGGTACTTTCTTAGAATGTTGCAGCTTGAGAATGAGTACGACCTTGTAACGAATAAGCCTTCTCGCGGCTATTTCCATTCTCTTTTTGAGGCTTTTATCACAACTCAAGATCCCGGAGAAAACGCCTACCGAAGTATTCAGGCTATGAAGTGGGACTACAAGGAGAAGGTTAAGGGGCAGGGAGGCTCAGGCGATTATTACTCACCCAAAAGCATCCTGATCCGTAATCTAAAAAAAGCCATGATCTATAAGGACGATGATGCAGAGAAGCGGATTATGGGAGAGCTTGGTAAGCTTGGGACAACGGTTAAAGATTTCCGAACTGCCATGGATCACGCGCACCCGCTTTACGGACTGAGCAAATCCGATCAAAATGATTTTGTCGGTAACTATCTATCTACTAGGGATAAGCGGAAGCTGAAAAAAGCCGAGGAATATTACCAGAAGACTTTCAGATAGGGGTTAGGATGGGTACTCTTGAGCGTACTCTTCTGGTATCGACTGGCGTGAAGCTGATTTTATAAACCCAACAAATGCGATGAACGCCGAGACAAGAACCAAAGAGATAACAACGATTTGCCTAGTGGTAGCTCGATCAGATTGATTATTGCCCCATAACTTTGCAATCTCTGCGACTATTCCAATAGTCATGGTGAAGGCTATTGGAAGCCAAAGTAATCGGATTATGAACCAAACCCAATCCATCATTCTCGCTCGCTTGTTTTGTTCCCGTCTATAATCCCTCTTTTGTACCCATCATGGCAAGAGCTTCGACCGATCTGAGGTGTTGGTGCTATCGGAGGCACAGGGTTAATGGAGTTTGGGCGGCTAATTTTATACCCTTCAATGAATCCAGCTTGATAGCAATCTTCGTAATTCTCTTTCCCTTCATTGTTTTGATATTGATTGTTGTTGCTTAGAGCTTGATTGACTCCCTTAGCGATCCCGGTAGCAATCGCAAGATTCTTTTGGTCGCTTCGATAATCAGCAAATACAGATTCGCATATCAGTAAACAAACAAGTGTCATACTAAGTTTTTTCATTTTTCTTTCCCCCCCCCATGCTTTCCTTGCTCATCTTCATAAGAACACGAAGCTGATTCTCCGCATCGTTCCATTCAAAAGTTTGCGCGGTAGGTATTCCGATCCAGCAGGGAATATTCCAATTCCAGTACCATGTGCGCCCGGTAGATTTATCGACCTTAAGGAATGATTCTTCTCCTGCCTGAATAGTGGGAATGACCTGAAATCTGTCTTTTGACAGGAGCAGATAGACGTTTAGAGCGAGGGACGCTATCAAGATTACGGTCATGAACGCAATCAGTTTTTTCATAAGCGTGAATATTTTAATGCAGATTATCGACGGTGTGGAAAATAAATTAAGGGGGGGCGGCGCCCGATCCATAGATAGAGGTGATTATGCTTGAATGGATCGGTAAAAGACTTACAAAAGGAGCATTACGCTTGGCGCCAAGAGAGCTATGCGAGGGCATTGTCGAGGTCGTAAAGAGGCCGCCAGATGCCTTAAAAACAGCTTGGAACGGCCTTTCTGACGAAGATAAAGAGCTTTTCGCACAAGCTGGCCTAGCCGCCGCGAGGCTCGCGGCAAAGGCTATTATTGCCGCAGATAAGGGCGGTAAGGTAGAGTTCTGATGCTTCCCGAAATATGGTCTGGAGATATCATCCTGAGCGCGAATAACTCGATTCTCTCCAAGGGCATCAAATTCTTTGAATCCATGCAGACAGGCAAAGCCGAATTTAGCCACGCCGCAGCCGGACTTGGAGAGGGAATGCTGATAGAAGCCCTCTGGCGTACTCGGATCAATCCTATTGAAAAATATGCAAGCCAAAGCATTGAGGTGTGGAGGCTACCGCTTACCATCTCAGACCGAATCCGATTCAGGAACGGCATGATGCAGATTGCCGGGAACTCCTATGGTATTACGAAGATCCCTCTATTCGCCATGGACGGTATCGCTACTCAGGTGTCAAAGCTTTGGGGTAACAAGAAGCCAGTTTTCTTTTTTACCTCTAAGTTTGGGATTCTTTCGATCCCGGTTTGTTCCCAACTCGTCGTGTATGGACTCCACAAATTCACAAGCTATCGGTTAAAAGACGGAGATCACAATGAGGTTCCTTGGCGCATTGCTTCCCCTGATCTTTTGCACGACCTTCTTGAGCATCCACACAACGGCGGGAAACTCATACACAAGCAGGGGATGGTCTAACATGGCGTCCAAGAACAGCTTCAAAATAGATCTAGACCGAATCGCTATGATCGAAAGCAGCGGGAAATCTGATGCGGTTGGGGATAACGGTCTCGCGCTCGGAAAATTTCAAATCCATCCTCCTGTGGTGAAGGAGTACAATTCATTCACCGGGGCCAAGCTGAAGCACAAAGATATGCTGAACGAAGAAACAGCTACGCAGGTGGCCGACTGGTATCTGAATAAGAGGATTCCTCAAATGCTCAATTACTTCAAGATCCCTGACACTCTGGAGAATCGGATCATATCGTACAACGCTGGCATAGGGAATTTGACCAAAGGCAAGAAAACTCCCGAAATCACGCAAAACTACATCAACAAGTATCTGGCTTTCGACGCTCCACCGAAGGAACAGGTTGTTGAACAAGTGAGGGCGATGCTCAATGCTCCCAAGATTACATAAGATTTTACTTATTATCGTTTCGGCCTTCATCTTTACATTACCTGCTTTTGCCGAATCTGCGATTGTCGAGCGCGTGGTAGATGGGGACACTCTAAAGCTTTCAAACGGAAAGAAGATTCGACTACTTGCGGTCGATACCCCGGAAACCGTTCATCCATTAAAACCCGTCCAGTGTTACGGCCCAGAAGCAAAAGAGTTCACTAAGCACGAAATTGAAGGCAAGGCTGTCCTCTTGGTTCAAGATCCGGGGAATAAAAAAGACAAGTACGGACGGGATCTCGCTTGGGTCTACCGGGCCTCAGATATGTTCTTCCTCAACATGAAACTGGTTCGTCGCGGCTATGCTCGCGCCTATCTCCGCTACCCAACATCAAAAAACGAAGAGTTTTATCTAGCAGAAAAGTACGCCAAAGAGCATGAGCTTGGGCTTTGGAAAGCCTGCAAAGATAAATAATTTTAAAAAGATTTTATCTATTATCCATCCTGTTTGTATCGTCTTTTAATAGACTCCAAATTTAGCCGCTAAAAAATAATTTCCACAAGACCTGAAAGCTGGTGTAAATAGCTTGGCGACATGAATGCGCCAATATTAACAAGCTTTGAATCGTTTCTTCTTCATGAGAAGGGGCTTAAGCCTGTAAGCGCAAAAGCCTACCTAAAGCACCTTTCCTACCTGCCAGACGCCATCTCGTATAAGAATTACCGCGATGTCGCAAACGCCATAACCAAGATCAAGGTAGAAAGAAGATGGTCTGATAGGATGACCTACAAAACCGCCTCGATGTGCGCCGTATTCTTCAATTGGGCGCAAAGGGAGGGCATCATAGAAGACAGTCCGATGCGTCTAGGACATGGGTTTAAGAAAAGCGAAGGAAAACCAGCAGAGTTTTTCGATTGGGACTCAGAAGAGTTTAAGAAGATCATCTGTTCGCCCAACATCACAATACGACTGAAGGCAATTCTCCACACCCTAAGAAGCTCAGGAATCAGAAATTCAGAACTTTGCGGTCTTATGCGAAACGATTGGGAAGGGGATTGGCTTAGGGTAAGGGAGGGCAAGGGTGGTCGAGACAGGTATGCTCCGATTGACGATGAGTGCCGTGGATGGCTCACAACATACACTAACGACCTTGCTAATTTTTATTCAGGGCCAATGCTTTTTACAACTGAAAAATTCACGCCGCTAAACTCGCACACCCTCTGGAAACAACTTTACATGATGGGGAGGAAGCTTGGGGTGAGGATATACCCTCACAAATTCCGTCACTCCCTTGGCGGCAGGATGATCCAAAAAGGGGCAGATATAAGTGTTGTCGCTGATGTTCTTGGTCACAGATCTCTTTCTTCTACAAAGGTCTATATCCACCACAAAAAAGAATCGCTTCTTGAACAGTATAAGAAGTGCATCTAGCTACAAACCGCGTCATTACGCCATTTTTAAGGAATAAAAAACAGCTAAAGAAATAGCTTGCATCGTCCGTTACATTTGTTAAAATACGCATAGTAACATAAGGATGCAATATGAAGCGAGTGACGTTTACGGTAAGCGAAGAAGTTCACAAGCTTTTTAAAATGCACGCGGCCAGGCAAAACTTGACTATCAAGGATTTGTTCATGCGGTCGATTGCATTGATGGGGCTTGATGAATTGAGCGCTTTGCTGAAAGATGTAAAAAAGAAAAAAAGTAGTTGTAAATAAAATCAACGGGAGTAAAATTTCCGTCATGAAAAAGACCAATCGGCTGATTGACCAGAATAATAAGAACCTCGGATTTGTCTCCGGCATGGGTTCTTTTTTCAAAAGACTTTCCAGCCGATTGTCTCCCATGTCGGAGCTTTTTTGCTCCCAAAACCTGCCTTTGATGTATTTAAGTTTGACTTAGGGCTCGTAGCTCAATTGGTTAGAGTACTGGATTGTCGATCCAGGTGTTGCGGGTTCAAGTCCCGTCGGGCCCGCCACTCATTTTTTCGACTTTTCACCCTTCCAAAACTCAAGATGCAACTTATTTATTTTCATATAGTTATGAAAATTTTGCCTCAAAACAACTTTTTTTACCTGATGTAAGAAGTGGAAAAAATCGCATAGTAAAAGTGGAAAAAACGACGTAATGAACTTTAGCAATACAAGTCGGTTTACGGTAATTTATCAACTTTCGTGCAGGCGGATTTGATTTTGGATTTGAGGTCTTCGCAGGATTTGAGAAAGCAGGCGTTGGCTCCCAGGGATTCGATTTCTTTAAGGGTCTGGATACTGGCGGTGACGCTGTAAACGGAAGTTTTGGGGAATTTCGCCTTCCTGTAAAGCAGTCCTTCTTTTCCTTACACCTCGCCTTTGAGTCTCCAGTCTAAGACGATTAGGTCCGGTCGATTTTCCCGAATCAGATCGAGCGCCCGCTCACCGTTGTTGGCACAGGTTACTTGATAGTCTGTTTCGTACCGAAAGGACTCCTGAAAGATCTCAGTGATCTTGGAGCTCCATCACCGACAAGTATCTTTTTGATCACATGATGTAAAAGCGTCTCAAAAAACACGTCTCAAAAAAACGTTGACATGAGATATTATCTAAATTAGATTACATCTAAATAAGATTAAGTCTTAGTTATATACGTCTCAGTATCCACTGCGCCTGAAAAGGAGGCATAAATGCAGCAGCAACAGGACTCATTGTTGGCATTTAGAAAATTACTTGATCAAAAGGAATTGAAATATACGCACGAAAGACAGTGTATTTATGAAGAAATCCAGCAAATACATGAACACTTTGACGCCGATAGCCTCTATCAGCGTTTCAAGGACCAGGGCATTAGACTAGCTCGCGGTACGGTCTACCGGACGATCCCTCTTCTTCTTGAGGCTGGAATTTTACAAAAATCCGCGGGAGACGGTAAATGCGAATTTTATGAGAAGACTAGCACCAAGGGACACCACGATCATATGGTATGTCTTGGGTGTAAGGGAATTGTCGAATTTCACAGCGAGGATCTTGAAAAACTCCAAGAAAAACTTTCAATAAAATATAAATTCAAGCTGGTTTTTCATGATCACAGGCTCTTTGGATATTGTCAAAATTGCCAATCGTAAGGAGTGAATTAATGAATGCGCAATGTCTAATCCGCAAACGAATCTGGGAAATGGATTGTCGGTCTCTGGAAGCAGTAATTGCAGCCTCTTTTGAATGGCGTGAACTTGCAGATTTGATGAAGAGAAAGTTCCCTCATTGCTCCGGGAATGAAAATGTTCTTGAAGTTCAAGTCTACAGCCTGATTCACCAGTGCTGCCATTCTGAAAACCTCATTTCTCTTCATATTGAAGAATTGCTGGACTATCGTTACCAGCGAGTTATTGAGACTATGACCCGTTTGGATTTATGTGAAGTTGGCCGTTGGATTTTGTCGTATGATTTTGAAAAAAAGTCAGTTTTGGGAGGAATTATTTGGGCGCTTGGCGCTGATTCCCGCAAAGGGTTTGATTGCCTTCGCCGTCATTTTCACCAGCGCCTACAAGTTCATTCTATCCGCAAACTTTTATGATGCGCGATGAATTTCCTTTTTGCGGAAATCAATGCATGGGTCGCAGAAATGAGAATCCATTGGGGGGGGGCTGGAATGCAGATGATGATGATTCGCAAGAAATATTCATGACTTTCCATGGATTTTTGAGACGCATGGAGTGAGGAAAACTATGAGTAAAAGATAAAAAAATTGGATTGCACAAACAGCTAGCCAGGGACGGCACCACCCGCAAGTACCCAGCCAAGACAACTCATTCCCTGAATCCATGATTGAATGGTCTCCAAAATAGAAAAATAAAAGAAGTGTATGATGTCTCAATTATTTTCGTTCCAGCATCCTGATACAAAGAAGAAGCCGGAGTTATTCTCTGTCGCGGACGGGAAAAAGATTTACTGCTCTGAGGAACTTTTTGGCGGTGAGCGAGAAATTGTGATTGTGCACGGTGAGGCTCAATACCGGCTTCAAATTACAAAGTCAGGGAAATTGATTTTAAACAAGTAGGCCATTTTGGCATCAAAAATATCAGCCAGGGATGGATGCCGAAATTCATTTATGGGTACCTAGCCAAAAATATAAATCAACAAGGAGATAACGATGAGGATGTTATTTAAAAATCTTCGTGGAGGATGGCTGGGCCTCTTGCGTGCTTCAATTTTTTGTTCACTGCTCAGCGGGATTGCTTTTTCGCAACCGGCGATGGCGGGTGAAAGTTTGTTCGGTTACAGCTATGTAACGGACACCATGCCCAAGAACAAATGGGAGTTTGAGCAATGGTATTGGGGAAAATACGGGAAGAAACATGGCGATTATGCCAACTCTCTTTACCGGACCGAGATTGAATATGGAGTCACGGATAATTATCAAGTTTCCCTCTACACGAATGAGCGGCATGTTTATTCTAATAAGACTGAAGATGATGGCACGACGGGAGGTGAGGATCTTCCTGCGAATTTTTCAGGAGACAAGTCTTTTAATGGTCTCAGCTGGGAAGGAGTTTCCATGGAAAATATTTACCGAATATTGAGTCCTTACAAATATCCGATCGGACTTGCGCTTTATTTTGAGCCTTCTTTCGGCCCCAATGAAGTCGAGCTTGAATCCAAGCTGATTCTGCAAAAAAATTTTTTAGAAGACAGGATAGTTACGGTGATGAATATTTGGCATGAGCTTGAATGGGAACGTGAAAAAGGCGGTGCACCTATCGAGGATGAAGATACTGGTGATGTGATTGGTTTTGAAAAAACCCATTGGGGGAAAGAATCTGTCATTGAAGTGGATCTGGGAGCATCCTATCGGTTTGCCCGAAATTGGTCTGCTGGCTTAGAGGCACGAATTCACAATGAGATTGCGAGTTTTAAGCCCAGTGATATTGAACATACGGCTTTTCTCTTTGGACCCAATATTCATTATGCGCGCCAGCGGTTTTGGGTGACAGCTGCGGTTTTGTTTCAGCTTCCGTTTGTGGCTACCTATAATGAAGAACAACAACAAGCCACCAAAGGTGGAAGAATTTACGGCGGAGAACACGAATCGGTCGAGGTGCGCATAAAAACAGGATGGCTTTTTTAAGATGAAGCGAGTAAAGAAATATTCAAAATCCTGGAAAAGTTTGCTTGTTGTTCCTGCAGTGATCTCGTTTTTGCCTTCTGCGGGTTATGCGACGGTTTATTTTTCCATTGAGCAAGTTCAGCAAGCCATTTTCCCAGGAGAGACTTTCACTTTGCTTCCTCTCATGCTCACGGATCAAGAGCGTGCCATGATCAAGAAAAAATCTGGAGTTCCAGCAAGAGTCAAGGTGCAACGGATCTGGCGTACAAGTTCTAGAGGCTACTTCATCGTGGATGAGGTTGTTGGTAAACACGAATTCATCACTTATGCCATAGGCCTAAATCCAGACGGAAGTGTAAAACAGATTGAAATCATGGATTACCGCGAGACTTATGGATACGAAATTAGAAATCCGAACTGGCGCCAGCAATTTGTAGGTAAAACGAGCACGGCGGAATTTAAGCTCGATAGAGATATCAAAAATATTGGAGGAGCTACACTTTCCTGCCGCCATATTACAGACGGGGTCAAACGTGTCCTTACCATGTATGAACTCTTTCTCAAGAACCAATGAAGTCCGGCGCGCACAGCCGCTGCTCGGAACCCTTGTAGAAATCTGTGCAGGGGGAGCTCGAAAAGATAAACTTCACCGCGCGATCGATAAAGCTTTTGAAACTGTCAAACTCGTTCATCATTTGATGAGTTTTCATGATGAAACAAGCGATGTCTCGAATATCAACCGGTTCGCTTACAAGCAACCTGTTTCAGTCCATCCCTTCACTTACAAAGTTCTAAAAACGGCTCAGGTGATTTCAATTCAGACCAACGGATTGTTCGATTGTACGATTGCACCGCTTCTGATTCGCTGGAAATATTTGCCTGCCAAGGCAACTTCTCAAAACGATTTGGCGGGAAATTTTCAAGATCTCCAGATCCTTCCCTCGCGCAAAGTAAAATTTAAAAAGCCTTTGGCGGTTGATCTTGGAGGAATTGCCAAGGGTTTTGCCGTGGATCAGGCCGTGAAAGAATTAAAGATGCAGGGAATCTCTTATGGCTCCGTTAATGCTGGAGGAGACTTAAGGATTTTTGGAAATAGACAACAACCTCTTTATGTTCGCAGCATGGTGAATCCTGGGAATATTTTTTTACTCGGCTTTGCACGTCAACTTGCTTTTGCGACTTCAGCGCATTATTTTTCACTAAAACAATGGCAAAAGAAACAGGTTTCGGCTATTTTGAATCCTAAAGATAAGTCTCTATGCCTCCTTCCTGCAAGTGTCTCGGTTTTTGCGCCTTTGTGCATGACGGCGGATGCTTTGACCAAAGCTGTGATGCTCGAAGGAAATCCTAGGGCATTTTTTTTAAAAAAATTTTCTGCTTGTGCGATTATTTTCAAAAAGCCTACAAGGAAATAAACCATGCGGCCGAACGGAATGAAGCTTTCCCAAAGACATCGAGTTTGGTTTTATACGAGTTTCATACTTGTCTTTTTTTCCGGATTGGTATGGTTGATTCTGCATTATGTGGTTTCGAATCAAGATCAAACCGACGCTGGGAGTTATCTTCTTGAGCCATGGGCTTTGAAGGTTCATGGAGCTACGGCCATGCTTGTATTAATTATTTTAGGAACATTAATTCCTATGCACATAAAAAGAGGCTTGGCCTCAGGGATCAACCGCAACAATGGATTTTTTTTAATCAGTGTGAATGTGATTTTAATTGTTACAGGCTATCTTCTCTATTATGCAGGCGGAGAAGCATTGCGTTTGGCTGCACATTGGCTGCATATCATTATAGGTTTGTTGTTACCAGCCTTTATTGTTTGGCATGTGCGTGAAGGAAGACGAAAAAGGAAGGCCGTAAGGTATAGACGTATTTTCAAATGAGAGAATTTTTTCAACCCTTAGCTGAGGGGACTATCTGGAAAAGTGCGTCCCGTTGCAGCTTCATCGATCAGGATGTATGCCGATAAAGTACACAAGCAACAACTTGGCTTGTAATCAAGATGATTTACCGTAGAACGCAAAATCACAAATTGACATTGATAAAGAATAATGATAGTTTTCAATCTATGAGAAAAAAATGCGTTTGGCTTCTTGCTGTGATCGTGTTGATCAGTTTTGGAAGCTGTCTTTTCATGGAACCTGCAGTTGCTTGCAAAGATAGTGGGGCAGCTTGCACGGAAACGAATTCTCATGGTTGTTTTATGTGTAACCAGGTTGGTCATCAGTGGCTTATACCGCACTTCAATCAAATGGTTGAATTTCAAATTTTTGTTCACAATACCCATCCAACATTGCCCTCATTTTCTATTGAACCTCCCATAAAATCCATCTTCCATCCGCCTTCTATTTTCTAGTCCTCTGTGTAGTTCTTTTTCAAATATTTACATCTCGCAGAAATAAGTTATTTTTAGACGGTTCGTTATTGTTTGGTTTCGTTGAACCGTGTCGGGTTTGTTGTGTGCTCATATCAAATTCTGAAAGGGCAAAAGCAATGCAAGGGCATAAGCAGGTGAGAAAATTGTTCTTTTTATTCATGATGGTTGCAAATATTTCTCCGCCTTTTTTATTTGCAAACCAATCAGAATCTCAAAATTTGGATCTTCAAGATGCTTTGAGAATTGCCTATATCTATCACCCTAAAATGCAGGAAGCAAAGCAGGAAATTTCAGCGGCGAAAGGCAAATGGATTCAGGCTGAGGCGCTTCCGAATCCTGAACTCGGGATAGACGTTGGGGGCCTCAAAAAGCATGCTAAGGATGATAGCGATAGGCAGATTAGAAAAGGAAAAATTGACACGGTGTCGATTGAGCAGCCGCTTGACCCTCTCGGCACAAGATTCCTAAGAGGACGCATTGCCTGGGATGAGGTTAAAATCGCGAAGGGAAGTCTAGAGCTTACCTGGGCGAGCGTGCGTCAAGAAGTCATCGGACTCTATGCAAGCATTTTGACGGATCAAAAAGCGCTTGAGATTTCCGAGGAAAATTTAAATGCTACACGGCAATTTTTTACACGGGTCGAAACGCGGTATCAATCTGGTAGTGCTCTCCAAAGTGATGTCATCCGCGCACGCATTGAAGTTTCACGGGCAGAGAACGATTTTCTAATCGCTGAAAAGAATCTTAAAGTTTCCAAAGGCAAAATGAATCTGGCGCTTGGGCGCACTGTGGAAACTCCGTTTGAATTAAGCGATTCCCTGTCTTACGAATCTCTTAAGCTTCAATACGGAGGAATGATGAAGGAAGCGCTTGAAAAGAGAGCGGATATTCGGAATGAAACGACACGGCTAAATGCCAGGAAGAAAGGTTTTTGGTCAGCACTTTTGAAGGTTGTCTTACCTCAAATGGGAATCGGCGTTGAGCGAACGACAACGGACTATGAGAATGATACGGCTATCCTTTTAAAAGCATCCTATCCGCTCTGGGGTTTTAACTTGGGCGAGGTTAAGGAAGCGAAAGCCGAAAAAGAAAAGCAGCAAATAATCTTGGGCGCTTTAAAACGTGAAGTAGGGCTTGAGGTCTATGAAACATTTCTTGAAGCTGAATTGGCCGACAAGCAAGTGGTGCTTCAAAAGAAGGCTCTGGATGAAGCCAATGAGTTATTGAGGCAGATCACCATTCGATATGAATCAGGGGAAGTCCCATTTTTAATTTATCTGGAAAATATTAGAACCATTAAAGAAACGCGCTTGACGTATTACGATGCGCTTAGCAATTACAAAAACCAGGTGGCAGAACTTGAAAGAGTTATTCAGGCAACACCGATACCCGAAGGAGTAAAGCAATGATCCGAATACTTTTATTATGCTTTATGATTTCCATGCTCTCCGGCTGTGGGGGTTGTGGAAAGACAGGCGGAAAAAATGAACACGAACAAATTGAACAGGGTGAAGGGGCGAAGGT
>CAZOOM010000090.1:0-11727 GCA_964581425.1 uncultured bacterium
CCAAGACTTTTGAAGTCCACGCGCTTTTGAATGAGACGGAGTCAGGCGAGCTACTGCGTATGGGTTCGCTTGAGAAAGTTCCGGCGGAAGGGGAAGCGCTTTCTATTTATAGTTTGGTGGAAATCAAGGAACTTCAGGATGGTGCACAAAGCGTTAAAGCTTATGTCATGACAAACTCGCTCCGGCCCGATGATCTTTTGATTAGAGAAATGCTTCCTCAAGGGGGCGTTGGTCGAGTTCTTCGTTTTCGAGGGCTTGATGAGTCAGGCACTGAAGTGGATCAGGAATTCTTTTATGATAAAGACACTGCTTCGGGTCACGACATTGTTACGGTCTTCAATTATAAGGAAGGTACTTATCTTAAAATCGAATTATTGCCAGAAGCGGCTTCCCAAGATGCATCATCATCAGCGCAACTGAATGTGAATCCCGAAGTCATTGAAGGGGGGCTCATCGTTTCAGCTTCGACACATCAGACGAAAACAACCTTTACGGTTCAGAATCACGAGGTCAAGGTTCTGGATCAAAAAAATAATCCTTTTTCAGTTAAGATGGAAGAGCTTCAAAGTATTTCCTTGGGCCTTGTCCCTGCCCGCGGCCCCCCGATTCCTGATCTCAAAATTGAAAATTTAAATCTGCCATCTATTGTTTCCCATTCTCAATCTCTTCTTCAATATGAACCTAGTTCCTCAGGTTTACAATCATTAACGCAACCATCTACCGCAGAAGCCTCTGCTGAAACTCAGCCTGTTTCAGAACCTTCAATATCTTCAGACAATGATTCTGCTAAAAAGACCTGGTCGGAAAACGGTCAGAATTATGTTGAGGATGTTTTTCAAAACCAGCGCCGCGTGCGAATCTACGCCGCAAGTACTAATGAGCTCCTGACGATCCGTCTTTACGATCTCGTTAAGAATCAACTTGTTGAGATGGATTTTGTTAAAAAGTCCTTTCAGATTTATCAGCTTCAAAATGATCACCTTACACCTGGGGCACTACTCTCTACTGGTTTTTTTAATGATGTGGATCATACTTATTCCATTCAGGAGGCAGGAAAAACAGAAGTGAAATTTTATTCCTACGGGACGGACGGCGTTATGATGAGCTCAGATGATTCGAGCACATCGGATCCTCGGAAGAAAAATACCGCATCTCAAAATCAGAGTGGAGATTTCAGGGGTTTTCCAAATGGAAATCCTGAGCTGGATCAAAAGCTTCGCGAGCTTGCACAAAAAATGCGCCAGTACAGTGAATGCGTTGCAGAAAGCGGAAGCGATAATATTGACTGCGATAAAATCCGTGCCGCGATAGGACAGCTCTTGAGTGAAATTGACATGCTCACCAAGCGCGGCATTGCCTTTTTTGGGCTTCCTTTAGGTAACGGCGGGCAGGGTGCGCGCGACTTAAATTATGGAAATCCTGCTCCGGTTCCCGTGCTCTTACCCGACCAGCTTGGATTTTCCGGATCTGCTCCCATCAATCAACCAGGGGTTGTCAGTGCTGAAAATCCGGATGGTAGTGTCTACCTTACTATTAATAGTCAGGAGCAAATCTGGTTCAAAGGTTCTGATGGCGTTATTGGAACCGGTGATGATGAGCTTTCTGAAATCGTGATGACGGACTTGGCCGGCGTACAGTTCCGTTGGATTTATGATCGAAGTACTGGACGGCCCAAGGAAATTCAAAAATCCGGTGCTGTGATCATGACTTTGAGTTTTGACGATGTGGCAAAAACATTTGTGGTCTCACAATCAGACGGGTCTTCCTATCAGTATTCTTTCACCGATGCCGCGGATCCTTTTGCCAGTAAAACGCTTCGCTCCCTTTCTTACCGCGATGAGTCAGGGAATATGATTCATCAAATCTATGATGCGGCTGGAAATATTGAATCCTTAACTCATGAGGCAACTCATGAAACGACTGTTTATGCCTATGATTGGGCTTCCAACTCAGTCACCCTTCAAATGCAAGATGGAAAAACTCGCATCGTCAATCTTGGCGGAGACCACAAGGCAGGGACTGCCGATGATTTTCTTCTTGGCGGAACAGATACGAATCTTGAAATCAAAATGGATCAGGGAAGAATCCTTGAAATCCGCGATAAAAACCTGGGAACGCTTACTCGTTTTGGATATTCAGGAACTCAAGTCACAGTTCGCACAGAACTTGGGGATGGAAACGGGATGTTACAAGAATCTCTCCTTGAGCTTGGCTTAGACAGTATTCTCGGAACGGCTGATGACCGCATGGTGTCAGTCACAGGTTTTGAAAATTCACACGCGTTTGCGGAAGTGTTTGATGATCAGGGGAGAATGATCAGCTATGACGGATGGAAAACGATTCCCAAACAAGATGCTTCAGGCCGGTGGATCGATGCGCAAGGAACTCGGGTTTTTACGGAGTCTCAGGCAGCCAAAGAAGCAACGCACGTTTTGATTTCCCAGGCTTGGAATGATGCTTTAAATCAAGTCACAATTTCTTCTTATCGATTTACTGCATCTGGGACTCGATCAACAGAGCCTTATGATCGAACAACTCTGGATCTTGGAGCAGATAAATTCATAGCAAGCGGTGATGAGCGCATCGTCACTCAGCGTGTCTTTGATGACTTGACCCAGACCTTTTTTGAAAATACTTATGATGCAAGCGCTCGGTTGATTGTCAGAAAGAATCTTGAAAGTGGTGATGAGGTTCGCTTTACTTACGATGATGCCAATCATAAAGTGACGGTTAGCTCGAGCATGGAGGATTTTTCTCAAGTCTACGAATTTGATCCTGCGCATCCGGATAATTTGCGCTTGGCAACTTTGGTTCAGGAAAAGCGCGGATTTGCGACGCGCACCTGGGACAAGAGTGGTGATTTGACTTCAGTGACCGATAAGGATGGAGTCACGACCTTTTACAAAAGCGGAATCATCATTTCTGTGGTGGATAAGACAGGAAAAGTGCTTCGCGATTACACGCATTACGTTAACAGTCTGACCGGGCAAATTACGGATATTGGATTTGATGCCAAAGGCGCTTCCTATATTACGCTCTTTCTTGGAGATCAGGACGGAGACGGTCTTAAAGAATATCAAACCATTTATGCAAGTGGTGTGGTGAAACGCTACGAACAATCAGACAAGGGGCAAGTCATCGGAGAAGTCGCAGACACTCAAGCGCTTGAATTTACCTGGGTTTTGAACCGAAAAACCGGACGCTTGAGTGTTTCCTTTAATAACGGAAATCAGCAGATCTTTTCGCAGATTGCTGGACAGTATCAACTCGTCGAGTCTGTTAATATTTTCGGAGAAAAAGAGACCTACTATTATTACGATGACAAAGGACTTCTTGGCGGCGCAGAAGCCAAGAAAAACCCTGATTTGGATTATGTAGTCCGGAGCGACGGCACCACGCTTTACTATTTAAAGGATGCTGCGGGTAAAACTCAAATTGATAAAACCACGGAATCAGGTTTTGTGGATCACGTGGTCAGTTCTCTGGGGCACGTGACGACCTACACCTACTCCACGCCCGATAGCGATGGTAAGCGCACGCTTCTTGAGACGATTGAAAAGCGAGCCGATGGAACTCTCGTGAATGTCACGCGCTACGATGGTGATGGCCGCATTCAAACCTCTTTTCGATTTACCTTAGATGGATCCAAGATCCAATCGCGCAGTGAATACTCCTATTTTTCTGATTCGAAAGAGAATGACCTCAACTTCCGCATGCTTAAGGAAGTGAAAACATTCAATGTCCAGGACATGAATGCGATCCAGGTTTCCGGGCTCGCTCGTCCAGACATGACGGAGGAAGAAAAGAAAAATCTTGCAGTCTCGCCAGCAGATTCCGGCGGATGGCTGCAAACGGTCGTCTCTTATTTGTCTGTCAGCGACGGTAATTCCGAATCCTACCGCGAGGACCCTTATCGGGTCGGGCTTATTGCAACCATCCGGAATTACCTTAAACCCGATGAGGGATCCTCGCTATCCCGCTTTGATTCGCTGGTCTTCTATGATTACACAAGTGTGCAGCTTCAAAAGACCATCACGTACAAAGCAGCTCAGGACGGAACCGATTGCACCGATCTTGCAACGTGCCGTGCGGATTCCATAGATGTTTACCATTTTGTTTCCGGGACCAATGAGGTGGATTACCTTGACCGCTTCAAAGTTTTAGATCCTACGGATATTACCAAACCGGAAAATATCAAACTCGAACAGGTTTTTCGCTCCGAGGAAATCGATGACTTTACAAGTGTGGTTCATGATTTTGGTGCAGACTTTAAAGAAGGAACTACGGACGACAAGTTCATTGAAACCATCCGCAAATTAGTGGGTGATGATCTGGATGGAGATCCTTCCTCTGATGAATACGGGGTTGAGACCAGAACCTACGATGAAGCCAAAATGGTACGCGATCAAAATAACGCGATTCATTATTCTGAGTTTAAGGCCATGCTCAGCCACTCGGTTCAGTTTGATGTGAGGGGCGATGGGTCTTTGACACACATGAAAAACATCCGTGTGATCGATGGGAAAGACACGGAGGAAGTGACGTACAGCCTCCAGGAAGTCCGTAAGAAATCACAAGCTTCTCCGGACGGTCAGGGAACGCTTGAAGAAGTTCTTCTGGGAAATGCGAAAAATGACATGGCCTGGAAATTTGAAGACGTTATTTTTGTTCAAACCTTTCGTCAGGGTTTTGATGTGATGGATCGGTTCTTAGAATCCGAAGCTTATTCAATTACTTCTCGAGATGGAATCTACACGCGTTCTTTGGACAAGAACCCAGAGACGGGTGAATATAGCTATTCGGAACTTAGAAAAGTGGAAAAGGGTGAAAAAGATTCGCGTTTCAGCGATTCAAAAACTATCCGTGAAAAAATTCTTGGCGCTCAAACCGCGGATCCAAATTGGAAAGACGAGACCATCACTCACATTTCGACCTACTCGACTTCCTTTAATTCAGCTGATCAGGCGTTAGAACGCGAAGCCTATCAAATTGGTTCTCGCGACGGACTGGTGACTCGTTCCGCGAATTGGGATCCTTTTACCAAAGAAATTTCCTATACTGAACAAATCAAGCTGCCCAAAGATTTAAGTCATTTTGCTTCTGGACATCTCGTGAATGGGCGTGATGATCGCATGGTGGGACAACCTTTGCTGCGAGATGCCTTACTCGGAGATGCGGCGAGTAACGTTGCGTGGGCGGATGAGTCTATTTCTTACATTCAGACTTCCGAGAGCGGGTTTGATGAAGCGGACCGCACGCTGACCAGTGAAGTCTATCAGGTTACTTCAAAGGATCAAAAAAATACGCGGCTTGCGACTTACGATGCCCAGAGCGGAAAATTTCGATTTACTTTGCGAAACCAGGTTTTGCGCACTGATATCAATTCAAATTTTAATAATGCATCCACGCCGCAAACGGATACTGTGGGGGATCTCATGGATGATTCGCTGCGTTCTGAAGGGATCGATCCTCAAGATCTGAATTGGAAAGGCCAGGATATTTTTTACACCGAAGATTCTTCGGAAGCTTTCAATGTGGCTGCAAGAAAAATTACCTCGGCAGGATTTCAAGTCTCTGCTAAGGACGGCATTAGTTCGCTTTCACTGACTCGCAGCTCATTTGGGGAAATTAGCCGTACGATCCAGAAAAAAGCCGATGACTTAGCCCCATCCTTTGTGGCGGGAAAAACCATTGGCGATCTTTGGAAATCGAACGCACCTCTTGCTGGAATTGATCTCAGTCAGGGAAATTGGGCGGATCGTCCCATTTCTTACGTCAAAACCACCTCAGATGCTTTGAGCGCTTCTGGGGGGTACATTTCTCAGGAAGGTTATTCCATTCAAAGCAAAGATCATCGCCAAACATTTTCCATGATGAAGAATCACCAGGGTAGCCTTTCCTTTCAATGGCGCAGTGATGTGGGCACTAATCGTGCAATTTTGAAAAACTTCAAAACGAACCAAGATCAAACAGCGATTGATCCTAAAGGTCGGCTGGATTCGTATCAGGAGCAAATGGTGCTTGAAGATGATTCAGTAGATATTAAAACCTATTTGCTCAATCAGAGCGGGACCGCAAAAGACGCTTCGAATGTCATTCTTAGTTATTCCAATCAAAAGCAAGTTTCTATTTCCGATACGGAAATCCGGACCTTTCTTTTAAATGAAACATCAACGGACCGGGCGCCAGGAAAACTTTTGAATTTTCAAATCATGACCCGAGTGGATGCCGATACAACTTTGTTGCGTTCCTTCAAATTGAATGACGGAGGGAGCGGACCTGCGGATTCTGGAGAACTTCTTTCTTATGTGATTCAGCGGGAGCTGGATCGTAATACTCAGGAAGTCCTTACCTATAAATTAAATGCGGACCGAACAGATATTAGCGCCAATCGCGAACTTTTAAGTTATGACACGCAGGAGCGTCTTGATGCCGACACCACGCGTGTTAAATCTTATGTCCTGAATGAATCCAGAACCGCGGTGGATGAAAGTGGAAAACTGCTCAGTTTTATCGATCGGATCTGGAAAGACGGGCGAACCACAGAAATCAAAAGCTATTTTTTGAATGATGAACATACGGATAAGAGTGAGACAGGGGCATTGATTGAACATCAGGAGATCAAGGTTGTGGATGGACGAAAAACTGAGACCTCGAATCTGATTTTAAAGACAACTTCTGAGCAGGAGCAGTTATCGGCCACTCAAACGAAACAAATTGTTAAGGATGACAAGGGGATTTTGAGTTCTCAAATGATTTCTCAGGTGAACGCTTATCTCAGCGAAATTACAGACACCATCAGTGGAAAAGTGACGGAGCAAGAGATCTTAAATGCGAATCAAACTCGAGCTAAGACTTACAGTGCTAAAGGAGGCATCCTTTTAGAAGACCAGACAACAACGCGCAAGAGCGCTGTCGAAACTGAATCATACAGCGCCATCAGCAAAACAACGACGCGGAGTATTCTTGAGTCAGGTACTGCTACCTGGCGCGAGACTCGAGATGATGAAGGTGTCTTGCGCACGGAGCGTGTCAATACTGAAAGTGCGCGGGTAACGCGAACCACGAATTTAGCCACGAGCGGTTGGTCCGTGAGTGAAGTCTTGAGCAGTACTCAAGTGCGTACGAAGCAGCTTGCTAACGATGATCAGGGCCGCGTGATTCTGATTTCTGATGAGACAACTACTCAGGTGGATGGTCTCACGACCGAGTCCTTCAATAATAACGATCATACTTTGACGCGAAATATTGCAGAATCAGCGACCTCCAACATTCGAGAAACTTATGCAGGTAAGACCCTTTTAGGACGGGAGCGGGTTGAGCAAAAAAATGCTCGTGATACAGTGACTCATAATCTTCTGCTTTCCGGGAGTTGGAGTTTAGTGCATCAAGTGGATAGTGTCACTAGCGAAGTTTCTCAGTTTGGCACTAACAAAAGTGGTAAAGACATTCTGCTTAACAAAGTTACGCAAGTCCAAACATCAGCGCTCACGACGGAAATTACAGACTCCAAATTTAAAGAAACAAAAACCCAAAAAATTCTAGGCACCGGTAAGGTTGAGACAACAGATGAGTTTGGGGTCAAAACAGTGAGTGAGAAAATAGATGCGCAAACGACCAAAATCACAGACAACTTTGGCCGGGTGACGACTCAAACTCAAATCGATGCTTTAAAAACAGAAGTCACGGATTTTATCGGAGTGAAAAAGACTCAAGAGCAAGTGGACGCTTTTACCACTAAAACAACGAACCAGTGGGGCCAAATCTTGACCACGGTTCAGATTGATGCTGAAACCACTCAAACTACGGATCACTTGGGCCGCGTAACGACTCAGACTCAGATTGGAGCCTATAAGTTTTCAATCAAAGATTCTTTCGGAAATGAGAAGGTCCAGAACCAAACGGCGGCCAATACCACCCAAACCACGGATGAGTGGGGATATGTCACTATTAATGAAGAAATTGATGCCACCACCTCGAAGTCAACGGATCACTTAGGTCGCGTGACCATTCAAAAAATTGTCGCTCCGAACACCACCCAAGTCATTGATTTTCAAGGAGTGATGAAGACTCAAGAGCAAGTGAATGGATCGACCACTAAAATTACCGATGAATGGGGAAAAACTTCGACGGTGGTTGAAGTCGATGCCTTTACAACTCAGACAACGGATTCACTCGGAAGAACTACGACTCAAAAGCAAATCGGAGCGCATAAAACAGAGATCACAGATCCCTTTGGTGTGACGAAACTTCAGGAACAGACTGCTGGCAATGAGACGCAGACTACCGATGAGTGGGGGAAAGTGACGACAACCATTGAAGTGGATGCCACAACGACCAAGACAACGGATCACTGGGGAAAGACCACGACGCAGAAAACGGTTGGTGCTCATCAAGTGGAGATTACTGATTTTCAGGGAATTACCAAACTTCAAACTCAGGTTAATTCTAATGTGACGACGGTCCGCGATGAGTGGGGAAAAACCTCACTTATTATAGAAGCGGATGCGAACACGACCGTTCTTACCGATGATTTAGGGCGGGTGACAACTCAAAAGCAATTAGGCGCGCATAGTATCGAAACCACGGATTTTATGGGAGTCAAAAAGATCCAGGAACAGGTAGATGCAACCACGAGCACAGTGACGGATGAGTGGGGTGGTATTTCAACCGTGGTCGAGCTCGATGGTGTGACCACTCAAACCACGGACCATTGGGGGAATTCAACCACTCAAAAAATCGTGGGACCGCACAGGGTAGAAATTACTGATCCTGAGGGAATTGTTCATACTCAGGAACAAACAGACTATCGGACCACTAAGATCACAGACGAATGGGGAAATGTTTCAGCGTCCGTTGAAGTGGATAAATGGACAACCACGATTACAGATCATTTGGGTCAAGTTACAACGCAAAAGCAAACCGCGCCCCACACCATGACGATTACAGATAGTCAAAATATTACTAAAACGCAAGTGCAGACAGGGACTGATACGACACAAACGATTGATGAGTGGGGTCAGGTGTCAACCGTGACCCAGACAGGAAAAAAGACGACGGAGACAAAAGATCACTTTGGAAGAATTTCTACGCAGACGCAGGTTGGCGCTCATAAAGTTTCAATCAAAAATGATCTCGGCGTTGTAAAAACTCAAGAGCAGGTGGATGGATCTACGACAAAAATCACTGACGAATCAGGAAATGTATCTACCATCAAAGTCCTTGATCGTTGGACTACCGAGACCACGGATCCTGATGGCCGCGTGAGTACTCAAACAGTGATTGCTCCACACATGGTTGTCCTTAAAGACTCTTTTGGAAATCAAGCTCTCCAAGAACAAATCTCAGGGACAGAATCCCGGGTTTCGCGAGTGAATCCTGATGATGGATCTCCCGAGGTTACCACTTATCAAGAAATCAGTGGAACCATGACAAAAGTGATTGATCCACAAGGGGAAGTCACGTATCAAACTCGAGTGACACGGGGTGATATCCGCCATGCCATCAGTGAAGTTCTTACAGAAGCGGATAAGGATCAGGCGGTTGATGATTTTCATGATTTTCATTTTGCGACTGAATATACCCAAATTAGTGTCGAGGAAAATGGCAAGATGCGTATTACGGGTTGGAGTTGGGCCATTGGGAGTAAGTCTTATCAAATTCAATCTCGGGAAATTCATATTGAAAATCAGCCGGTGACTTACGAATGGCACTACGTGGTTAGCGAGCGTGTTACTTTGCGGGCCATGGAAGAAGTGGCCCGAAATCTTTTTAAAGGAGTGCTGCAGGATTTTGTTTTGAAGTTAATTCGTGATATGGCAGCAAAAGCCGATTTTTACAAAGTGGTGACGGGTTCAGGCGCAAGTCCGGAAAATATCAGCTACACCTGGAACCGCGGAAACACGAGCCTCTCGTTTAATGCGAAAAAAGTTGAAATTGAAGGAAAAAAAATCGGTTACGAATGGCACGTGGTTAAACAAATCAAAATTAAGAAAAGCGAGGTTAAGGCACAGATCGACGCTTCGAATCTTTCTGTGGAAGCCAAGCAAAAGGCCTTGCGTGAACTTGAACTTGGGAAGGAGTTTTTCCGCATCGAGTCGGATCTGGCTGACAAGCCCTCAGACATCAGTTGGACCTGGACCGCTGGGGCTTCGAATTATTCTGCCGGAAGTCGAGCAATCGAAGTTAAGGGGGAATTGATTCGCTATGATGCCACTTACACGGTTCAAACTCGAATTTCTGAAACAGCCATGCGGGCAGCGATTAATGGAAGCACGCTTGCCTTAGATGAAAAGGCAAAGGCATCGAGTGATCTTGCTGCCTTTTTGAGTGATCTTAACGTGGATCATTCCCTTTACCGCATCGAATCAGGTGCAGGAACTCCTACCGAAAAAAGTTTTGATTGGAACTACGGGGCCTCATCGTATGTTCTTGGCGCTCAAAACGTCAAAGAAAATGGTCAAAATGTTCTTAAGAATTCCTATACCGTGCAGACACGTGTTTCGAGGGATGCGGTTTTGGATAAAGTTCAAACCGAACTACCTGCCAAAAAAGCGGTGGCTGCTGATGAGGAAGGATTTACTCAGATCGGAAGAGATGCGCTTTTTGCAATTTTAAACGGAATCAAAGATCCGGATCTGAAAAGCTTGGCTCTTGAATTATTTGCGCGGGCTGGTCCAAATGCAAACTTTATCACGAATGGCACGAGTCCCACCGAAGACGCCGCCAGCTTCTCCTGGATGTCCGAAGACCACTTAATTGTTTTATCCACCCGTGAACGTACGGATCAAAATGGAACTCAAATTTCCTGGAACCTTAATCAATTTGAAGAAATCTCACGAACCGATACGGAAGGAATCATCGACAGTCTTTTAAAAGGTGGCGAACGAAAAGCCGCTCTTGATGCGCTGCTTCAAGCTCCAAGTGAAACTGAATTCTTTCGAATCACTACAGGTCTTGGTAGCAAACCGACCGAGATTAGCTACACCTGGACCGTGGGTCCGACGACATTTGTGATCGGCGCACGCGAGATCAAACTTGCGGATGGGTCGACAGGGTTTGCATCCACTTTCTCATCTCAAACTAAGATTTCACTCAAGATTCTCATGGATAAGATCCGCAGCAGCCCATTTTCTAAAGCGGAGCGCGATGAAGCTCTTCGCGATATTGAAAGTGGGACAGAAATTCCTGTGCAGAGCCGTGGTTTTGATGAGAACGGAAATAAATTTGAACAGTGGACCGATTCGCTCGGAAAGCTGCGCTACATGGACAGCTGGAATAAGGATTCGGCGGGTGCGTTCCACCACAACCTTTCCTTAATTCATTATCTCGCGAACAATGTTGCTTTGTATTTCTCTGTTGAAGTAAATGCTGCTGGGGTAAAAGTGGTCGGTACTGAAAATGAATCCGGCATAAGTTTGGGTGGTGATAATGCAGTTGGTGGGATTGGTATTAATGAAGATTCGACGATCTGGTCAAGTGGGATGGTGGATGCGGATCATGACGCAGCGACGGCGGATGTGGCCGGGCGCACGGTGTACGGAGGTGTGACGAACGGAGTGAGACTGCTGACGCAATATTTAGCGAGTGATGTGAATGATGATGGGAGTGTGAAAGCCGGAGCCGTTGCGGTGGGAAGTTTTGGAGTGAAAGTGAGTGATAACAGTACGGCTTGGTCAAGTGGGATGGTGGATGCGGATCATGACGCAGCGACGGCGGATGTGGCCG
>CAZOOM010000091.1:0-10953 GCA_964581425.1 uncultured bacterium
CAACAACTTAAGCCCCAACTCTGTTTTATTAAACCGCATTTTGGGAAGGGCTCAATCAGAGCTCAAAAAAGATTTCCTCAGAAGCATGGGTGTTCTTGATGATGATGTGAATATTATTTTATCAGCCGGAGCTGGAAGCCGATTCTATCCACTTCCTTTAATGGCACGCGGGCAGGTCAACAAAGGTCTCACCAGCGGTCCTAATGGAGAAGAGTACCTAAGACAGGTTATTGTCCAAGCCAAGCAAGTTGAATCTTACAGCAAAGAATTTCGTGGTTCTCACAACACCCCTGTAACCGTTGCCATTCCTGAAACCGAAAAATTTATTCGCTATAAGCCGTCCGCAATGATGGAAGCGGTGAAAAGCGTTATCCCTGAATTACAAGGTTCTCCCAATTATCAACTGCATTCTACGCAAATACGAAAAGACGGTGATCACTACGTCCTCGATTTGGCCATGCGCGTCGATCAAAACTTGCGTGTGCTTTCTAATGACGGAACCTGGACGCTTGACCAGGCAGCGATACCGCAACATGGATTCAGCGTTCTTTCTTTCCGTCTTCCAACCACAAACTCACTCGTTCTTGATCTTGGCAACATTGTTCAAGATGCACTCAAAGCTGGAAATATTTCTGCGTTCGTTGAAAAACCAGGAAAACTTGAAAAATTGCTCATGGTCATTGGCGATAGCGCCGTTGAAACTGACTGCAATACCGCGGTTTATGCCTTAATGGAATCCAAAATTATCCATGTTAATTTCAATATTGACCGCGATGTAGCATCCTTAACCAGGGCAACCACGGGCCGTGCTGAACTAAGAGCCGAATTAATGCCCACATCGAACGGTCTTTCATCTTTTGTTAAACAATTTGGAAATAAACGTAATCGATTTGGAAAACCAAATTCTTCCGGCTCAAAAGGAGACACCGCCACCGACCTTGGATCAGCAGGTTTGGATTCGAGCAGCCCTGCCGCCGGCGCACGAGAACGAACCATGGAAGATGAAGACCATTACTCTCTCTCGAAATTCCTGGAACGACACTACGGCCTCTCAAAATATGACATCCTCCGTTACAATTTGTATACCCACTTAATGAGTTATGATGCGCTTACGCTTCCCTATAAGGATGCGCAGGACATCATTGACCAGAAAATCACTAAAGAAGTTGAAGGAAAAGCCTCTCCCTACGAAGAAAATGATATTCACGCCAAGCGAATGCTTCTTGCGCGAGCTGTTCTCCTTTACCACCAGACGCATAAAGGTAATAAGCCGCGCCTCAATGTCCAGGGAAGACCTTCCATGGAGCTGGCTCAAAAATCAGCAGGAGAAATTTTTGATTTTGAGACTCCGGGAATTTTTACAGGTCAGGAGCAAGATCAACTCTTTTCAAGATTCACTGCTGGAATTTTAATTCCAATGGGCCTTGAGATGAACGCAAAGCCCAGCGCCCCAACAAGTATTACCGCTGAGCAGATGATTTATGATCCTTCCGATATTTGGGAGTATTTAACCTTTGAAGAACGTCTTGAAATCCTTAAATCTCTTGGGAGTACTTTTAATGACTTGGGCATTCTTCGCACCCAAACTACTCCAGCCAATCGGGCTGCTGGAACACCTGAGAGAAAGGTCAGAACTTCATTCCTGACTATTGATGTACCTGCGGGCGCGACAGAAGCCGAACAACGCCGCATCAAAGCAGTAAAAACATGGACACTCGTATCAGAAAGCGGTTCTAAAACTGTAGAAGTCGCTACGCTTTCTAAAATTATTCGCGTGCTGCGAATGATGCCTCTCCACATTCGTAAAGCAGCGGAGTTTGACGGAATGGAAATGATCCGCTTGCTGCAACGAGAAGATACTCTCGGGCCGTTCAAGCTCAAGGAACCGCCTGCGCAAGAAGGTGAGGCAAAATCTAAGGCCGAGGATAAACCTCAAAAATTCGATCCGCGAAAAAATTACAAAGCTAATTTTAAATTGTGGCAATATTTCTTTGATCTGGGATTTTTCTCGGAAGTCGACATCGCACTGGACGTGATTGAAAATCGAGAACGAGTTCTAGAAGATCTCAAGAATGAAACTGCCGCTGCAGAAACCTGGCTGCTTGCATTGACTGATACGGCTCATCGCGAAACTCTAGTTCAAGCTAACCATGGCACATTAGATAGAGATATTGCTCTTAAAGAACTAAAATATATTGAAGCTAACATTACCGAAGATGGTTTCTTTAGTGATGGACCAACCAATAATGTCAAACCCGGTTCAAGTTTAGAAAATTGGCTAATCAAAATTCATGGTATCAACCGCGCCAATAATCCAAATGCTAGAGCCCAGGCGATTGCTGCCCATCAAGCAGCTCTTGCTCAATCAGGTGGAAAAAAGAAATTTAAAGACAACTTCCTAAAGAAAATTAATAAAGAAGAAATATTTGGCAAGGATGATGCTCCAATTTCTGACAATCTAACCTTGCTATTCAAGGATAACGAGCATGGAATAGAAGCAATTACCGCTGACGCTGAGCATCCCGATGCGATTCCATTCCATACCATTGAATGGGTTTCAGGGCTCTCTCTACTCCAATCTCGTCAAAATACCCGACTGATTATTGGTTATGCTGAAGACGCTCGAAAAGGAGGGAGACTAGCTCGCGCCGCTCTTCCTATTTTTGCGGGTTTTGCAGATGTGGGTAATGCGCTTACTCCCAATCAACTTGGGCGCATTGGCATGATCCGGCTAAGCATGCCTGAAGTTAACCGCAAGGGAATGTGGACCGCAAACCTACTCACCCTAGTCGCTGGCATCGTTACTTTTTTTGTCTTTTCATTTTTCTTGATTCCTTGGACCGCAGTTATTCTTGCAATTCCGTTTACTTTGGTCTGGGGCGCTGCCATTCGCAAATGGGTACGGTCCCAAGATTTTGCAAAAGGAGTCGCCAATAACCGGCTCAGCCACTTAGACAACCTCTTCATGATGGGCCAAGTGATGCTCACGGAGCAAAACGATCTTCCATGGGATGATAAAGAAACGGATCAAGCCTTGATTAATTTGAAGCGTGCCCGTGTCATGCTTTCGGTTTGGAAAGATTACGGACAAGTTGCTGGCCGTCCTCAGGGTGTTAGTGCTCAAGAATTTCAGGAAATTTATAATTTCATCAATCCTTTTGATCAAGTCACGAACTGGGCTAATGCCGCAGATCTGACTGCGCTCCTTCAAGAACGTGTCGACGCCTGCGTTCAAACTGCAAAAGACCGGATCGGCCAATTAACCGAGTGGACGTATCAAATTCAGCTAGCGCTTGAAAAAGAACCAGATGCTCAGGGAAACGTTCCTAATGATGCAACTTTGCGTATCGAAAATGCCGAACCCGATGCCCATGGAGAATATGCTTCCCTAGATACACTCATTGCGGACATTGAAAAAAAGGCAGGTGAGGTTTATACGGCAGAATGGACAAACCTCACAGAGGTTATGGAAAACGCTGCTTTACGTCGGATGCGGCTTGAAGAAACAGCTGGTAAAATGCGCTCAACGATTGAGAAACTTATTGGAAATATCCATAAAGGAATTACCAAACAGGCAAGCGGACAATTCCGTGAGGCTCTTACTCGCGTGATGGATGCCCCCCAAGGCTCAACGCTACCCGATTTAGCTCAAACATTTCAACAAGACCTTACAGCTCAGGCATCTGCTTTGAGTCATGTGGGCTGGAAAGTTAATGCTGCTGGCCAAAAAATTAGCGCCGCTGATCACGCACGTGCCGCTATCACAACCCTCAATCACTTGGTCTTGAATCACGCAGGTGCGGTACCGGCTGATAAAGTTCAAGCCCTATTTGATGAAATTCGCGCACGCGATCGTGCACTTTATGAAGCTTTAATTGTTGCGACGTTGACTCTTGATTATGGCATGCTCCTCATGAGTAATTATCCTTTTGATGCGCTGCGCATTGCCGATCAAATGGAGCTTTTAACCAAACTCGGATATCCGCCACTTCCAACCGACGCTGATCCTAAAGTTCCGTATGCTCATACCGCGCGCGTAAGAAAATGTGTTTTAGAGCTGCTACAATTTCGAAGCCGTGTAATTTCCGGTGAAGGCTCTCCAGCGGAAGTTCTTAAAGTTTCTGGTTACACCGAGCCGTTGATTCATAAGGCTCATGCCGTAATGGCTTACATCGATCAAACAGCTTTTGGCCGAGTTATTCCTGTGGATACGATTGTTCAAACATCAACTCCTAATGGCTTGGCTCAACTTCAAGAGCAATGGCCGGTTGACCGTTTTACATCTCTAACAAATTCAGACACAGACGCTCTAGACGCAATCGTTACTATGCGAGCGAATTTAAATGATGCTGATCGCGATGCATTTGACCTTTATTACCGCCGCGCTATTTTTACACCCGATACTTACATTCTGTTTCAAAGAATGTTGGTTGATCGCGATCGCGGCCCGCAAGCATTGGCAAATTTCCTTTATTTCATTTACCGCTTAGGTGCTTCTTCACAAACCTTCACCTTGCGATTCAGCGCCATTGATCAAGAAACTGCAGATCAACTCGTCAACATTTTTGCGCCTTTAAGCATCCGACAAATTCTTGACGAAATTGGTGGCAATGCGCAACTACTGAAAAACCATCTTTTAAGTGGCAATGAATCGATCCAGATGTTTACTATTCCCATCGCACGCGGTGGAGGAAATTCGATTCTTATTTTTGATACCCGTTATATCGGCGTAGACTACCGACTTCGAACCGGTTGGTACCGTAAATTATCAATGACTTTCTGGCGCGATCACCGTATTAACGATGCTGCTGATCTCTTCTTAATTTCCCGTTTCTCCTCGGGTGAGAATTTTGAACTGATGCTGGGTTTAAAAATGGTTCGCAAACAAGTCAGCGCCCAATACTATCCCGAACTGCGCACAATGCTTGACTACATCGTTCAAACCTACCAAGAAGGTCAGGCAAATAATTGGGATGATATTCGTCAGGCTTCGAGAAATCCAAACGCAGATCCCGAAGAGATTGCAAGGATGATATTAAATTATTTGCCCGCTCTTGATCTGCGAAATCCACTTGACAATATGACTCCCGTTTGGAGAGATGCGATTTCCAATAGTTTTACCAGTATTGTTCAGCACCTATTCGAAACACAAATTCGAGAGCGCACCGAAATTCGACAACCTAAAATATCTCTACCCTCTGTTCGATCCGAGGAGAGAAATCGCGAGAAGATGCTTGAAGAAAATCTCGAGATCAACTTCAAACGTTTAAAAACAGCTCTCCAAGATCCTTCGAAAGATTATGATGCGCTGGTTCTGATTGTTCATCCTTCTGACAAGGCATTTGTTGAGGCTGCTGTCCAAAGTCTCAGGGGAAAACTTTTTGCATCTAGCCTGAAAGTCATTGTGGTTTCGCAAAATGCTCAGGGCAGTCTCATTGATCTCCAGGGCGGTGTCAATCAGGCGTTAAAGATTCTTTACCCGGATGGAGATATTTTAGGTCAGGCAGATCGACTGAATGGTCAGCGCATTTTCGTACTCACCGCATCAGGAAAGAGCGAGAGGACACCTGTTCCCGGACGAAAACTTTCCTTGGATTTTCCAGGAGCGCAAAATTTCCTCGCTCAAATCTTAGCCCAGCGCTTTTACTTTATGGATCCCGAGGAGGACAGAAGCGACACAGAAGGCGTTTATGTTTTTTCCAATGACGGCATCAAAATTCCAGAGTATCCCATTCGATTCCGAAAGCCACAAAGCTATCTGGATCCAGAAAATCCCGGACGAGGAGGCATAAGCGTAGTCACTCAGAGAAGAGCAGCTTCTGACTTAACACTTGACGAGCTCGGTGTTCTTCAAGGGAAGAAAGGCAGCCAAGGTGCTTCCGATACTACAGGCGGCCCTCGAGAAGTTCATTTTGCCGCTGAAAAAACAACACTAGATTATCGTGAAAGGAACGGTTTTCCAAAACTTCTCACCGATCGATCATCTCCGGTCAACGCAAGTATGGCTGATTATAAGTTTTCATGGGATGCTTATTTATGGCTCCAGGGTCAAATTGCAAGAATTCCTTATAACATAAAGGCAGGTCGATACGGGGCCCAGACGGATCCTGAAAAATTCTTCGCCGATCATGCTTTGAATCTGCTCGAAGTTATTTTTGAAGCAGCAACAAATCCCGATTTTGATAAACGGTATTCAAAACTTCCTGCTTTGCTTAGGGAGGATTTAAAAGGAATGGCCAAATGGGGGAGAGAGCACTATGGTTTAGACTTAGCCGATACAGGTGCGGCTGTTTGGCTTCACATTAACTCGCCTTATGACTATGCCTTGTCTATTCCGGATGTGTTGCATTCCACTCGTCCCACAGATGCTGTTATTCGAAGATTTTTTTCTAATGTAGCGAGTTTGGGAACTTCTCCGGATCAAACAGGGGCAATTGTGGCTGCTTTTTCAGATCCTAGTGTGGGTTTTAGGGATCCTAATACTGTCATGGAAATAAGAACGAAATTAGGAGATACGGGAAGTTTAATTGGATCCAATGTTATCTTAGAAGGATCTCAGATCGACGGCACTGCCATTGACAGCGTGGGACGTTTTGTGGTTCCTCAGAACTCTATTATTTTCCGCGTAGTTTCGGTAGGCGGGGTCTATTCAGCCCCTGCAAATTCTTTCACCACTGATATTTTCATCCGCATTAATGGAGAAATCTTTCAAGTCCGAATTGTGGTTCCCATTGATACCAATTTCAAAGCAAGGCTGAACGGTGAAACGGTGGTTGAAGCTAAGATCTTCAAACCAAGTTTCTTACAATCTCGCGACCCTGAAAAGGCGGTCCGTCTTCCCAAAGCGGGCGAAGATCGTGATTATGAAGTAGCCCTGCCTCCTGTGGTTGAGGAAATCCAAGAAGGAAGAATGTCACTCAAAGAAATTCTTGCATTGGCGGATCCGGATTCTGTAAAACTCTTTATGGAAATGCTCCCTGAGATGATGCGGCCAGCAAGTCCTGAATCAAAACGAGACCTTTGGCAGCCATTTCAGTTTGCAGCCTTTGTCGACGCCGTCGTTCATGGCAGATCACAAACTCTAAAACGCACCACATTGGGAGAGACTCGGCTAGCGGAAGACCGCCTTCCATCGCAAGAGCGTCCTCTTCGAGGCGTAAGCTTTGATATGGATGGGCTTATTTTCCTAGACACTTTACCCATTCAAGAGCTTGCTTTTGGAATGTTTTACTACTGGATTGTGACGCTAGGCGCGTCTGATCGGCAAGATTTTAAATTTCGTAATTCCGACCATCCGACAGCAGCAGCTTTTGGAACCATTAATAATGACCCGGTGCTACAAGATGGAATCGCTTATCTTAAAAAAACCATGGGTAAACTCTCAACGGAACAAGTAGAGGGCGCCATCCTGATAGCACTCGACAATGCCACACGCTCAATATCAGATGCCGCTAGAAGAGAAGCTGAGAAATTACGTGTTTTAGATATCTTAATTCGAAGAGCAGAATTTATTGGTCCTAAATTTGGCATCTCGGTAGAAACTTTGCATGATTATCGCAACTCTTCAAGCGCACTTAAAACCGCTGCAAATTATTATCTTAAAATTCATGAACAAGTACTCATTCATGAAGGGCGGAAAAATAATTTATTGCCAGTAACAGGATTCAGAGAAGCTGTAACCCGGTTGCGAGTAAATCATATTCCATATGTTGTCCTGACTGGAGCTATGGAGGAATTTGCGTTGGCAGTTCTTGAATCTGCTCTTCCTGGGTTTTTTGACCGAGGCAATGTGATCGGTGCAAAAGTCAATCCTCCAGATACAGAGCCGAAAAATAAAACAGAACATCTCGAGGCATTTCGAAAAAGACTCAACGCAGATTTAGCCTCTAGTGGTCATCCAGATGCAATTGAGCCTTTTCAAATTATTCATTTTGGTGATGGAAAAGGAGATGCGGCAACTTCAAAAGCAGGATTTACTTCTGTTGGAACAAACCCATTTCACCAAGAATCACCGGACGGCGCTCAAGCCAAACAACCCACTGAACTTGAAACGGCCGGAGCTGTTTTTCTAGCGCCTGCCAACTTATCTGACTGGACAGAATGGGGATTATTTCCAGATTCGCGGTCTACGAAAGATTTGCCGCCGTCAAATCGCAGCGAGCTTAGAGAACAATTACCTATTAAAAACTTACCCGCTGGGGATAGCCAAAGGAGCAAATCGTCCTCAGTCAGCCCGTTATCAACTTCGACATCTGATTCTTTACAAGCAGCAAGCGTGATGCGCCGCACTATGGTGCTTTCAACTCTTATTACAAATTATAATGATCACGTCACAGATCTTAATGAGTCGCTTGATCGTGTCTTGGCTCGAGAATTCGGAGCTTCCATCGAAAAACAAATTGGGCTGGAGGGAACAGCTTCAGATGCTCAACTTTTTGTGAAACAAATGACACTTGACCAATTGCGCTCATCGATTCCTTTTATCACGAATCTTGTAAAACGAAGCCCGACCTTGATCGCACTTACAAATGCTGATCAGGCATCGCTCGCTCAAGCTCAAGCGCTTCTCGATCGCGAGTTAGGAAAATGGAAACTCGCAGGCCGGCTTGAGCTGATTGCCGGCGCGGAGCTTAACGAAGGTTTTGTCGCTGCGCGTGCTGATAAATTAGGTCTCAAGATCCAAGATGTGCTTCAACTTTCAGAAGATCCCAATTTCCTGAGCCAAGATCCACGCACGCGAGAATCAGCGCTCCTTGGAGCTGCTACGATTCAAGGTAAGATCGTCATTGTGGGTGAGCGACCTGTGGTGAGCGGAAGATCCTACAATCTTTCTGAACTCCTGGGTGACTTTATCGCTGAAAAACTCAAGAGCGCAGAGAAAATATCACAATCGGCTTAAAACGATTTCGCTGATTATTCCACAAAACAGTTTTTCTTTTCGAATCCTCATCAAAAGCGTATAATTCCTCATCACCTACGAGGATGTTATGAGCCAAATGCTTGATGATTACGCCAAGAAATTCAAAGTTCTCCTAAACGAAAAGAAACTTAAATACACTTACGAGCGCCGGGCTATCCTGGAAGAGATCTCTCGCCTTTCTACTCATTTTGATGCAGACAGTCTTTATGACCGCTTTAAAAAGCGGGGACTTCGAATCGCACGCGATACAGTCTACCGAACCCTTCCGCTGCTTCTTGAAAGCGGCGTTGTCCAAAAATCAGTGGGAGACGGTAAGCGGGAATTTTTTGAGCGCACAAGCGCCACGGAACATCACGACCACATGGTGTGTATCCGATGCCAATCCTATATTGAGTTTCATTCGCCGGAACTTGAAGAGCTTCAAAATCAAATTGCTGCAAAGCATCAATTCAAATTAATTTTTCATGACCACAGACTTTTTGGTACATGCCAAAAGTGTTCCACCGCGGCGTGAAGGTCGCCCCTTCATTTCTGACTTGCACTGCTCTTGCGATATTTCTTTGTCTTTTGTTTTCATCCCGACAACTCGGCGCTGAAAACGCGGACACAACTTCAAGCATTTGCATGAAATATGAAACCTCAGCAGTCAATTCGCTTTTATCTGATTTGAATCAAGCCCAAGCTCTATTTTGGTCCTTTCGATCCCATCAGCGGGAAATTCGCTATCTTTACTACGAACCCATTTGGGAAAATAGAAGGCTTGCCATGGATCCGCTTGATAAAGAAAAGCGCAATCAAGGAAACACCCTTGACGCTTATTACACAAAACTCATTCAGGAAAAAGGTGTTCTTGCCAATCTTGAAGCGGACCGATTCTTATCCCTTATAAAAAAAATGGAACTTCCGGATCACTACCTGAAATCTCAGCTCTCCGACCCTGTTTATAAAAACTGTTTTCGAAGTGCCACTCAGCCCGTAATTGTTTCTTTAGAAGAAACACTGAAACTTTTCAATCGAATTTTTGAATCTGAAAGAGACTATCAAGTTGAAGTTTCCGGAAAAGTAGGATCCACTGACGGACGATACCCTCAAGACACCGTGGAGCAGCCTGCTGAACACAAGGATTTTTTTCAGCGTTTTGAAAACGATCGCAACAGTAAACGTTTTGAAGACGAAAATGAAATGTTGAGACTTCTAGAAAGCATCCGTTTTTTTTATCGCGAAAAACTCATGCGCTCCAATTGTTGTCTTAAATCCCAAACCTCGCCCTCACAAGATTCCTATTCAAGTATGCGTCTATCATGATCCGTCGATTATTTGGATTTATCATTGTAGCGCTTTTTGCGTCGCATATTCTCGAGGCGGCGGTATCGCCATCTTCACCGGAAGAAACCCCATTAACCGCTCAGAGCTCCTGTCAGAAAGCGCTCGATCTCAAACGTGAAAAAATCCTCGAAGAAACACATAAGCTGGAAAAATCCTTTTCCAATATGACTTGGAAGGCCAGAAAAACTTGGGAAATTTTATATCAAGCGGTTTGGACAGCTGAGCAAAAGAAAAAGGACCCTTTCTCAACTCAAGTACAAACCGAAGGTGAGGTTGAAAGCGAACGCTATCGTTTCATGGCTGAAAATGAGTGGGCTGAAATGATGGAAGAATCCACGTTGATTAAAACCACCATTGAGCATATTGAAACACTCAGTCTCGAAACAAAGAACTGCTGCGATGCCTGGGCTTATCAAAATTGCCAAGCCTACTGGGCTGAAGCGCTTCATTCGTTACTCAAAAGCTTGGGGGAAACACAGGATGGGTTTGTTATTTTCTTAAATTCAACCCGACAAAAAATGATCCACAGTTTAGAAGATTCGCCGTCGGATCACACTCCTTACCGCAATCGAACTGTGGAGATATTTCAAACCTGGCACACCAAGTGGGAACCTGAACTTCTTGAATTGCTTCGCCTTGTGAATGAACAAGCAGAAACTAATTTAGTCGAAAAAAATTGCTGCAAAGAATGTTCTGCAAGAAATTTA
>CAZOOM010000092.1:0-2736 GCA_964581425.1 uncultured bacterium
CTTTAGCGGTTTCTTTTTTCTTTCCAAAAGAAACAGCCTTGGTCACTCGGCCTGCTTGAAGGCAGCTTGCGCAGACTTTGATGCGGCGGACAGTTCCATTGGCAAGACGCGCTTTGACGCGTTTTAAGTTGGGAAGAAACCTGCGGCGGGTGATGCCGGTGATCTTTTTACCAATGCCTCCGGTCTTTTTGGCAAGACCGCGACGGGCAATGGATTTTCCAACTAAAGGTTTTCTACCGCAAATGGAACAAGTACGCATGGCGGCAAATTATAGTCAAGACTAGGTTCTTGGCAAGGTCTTTTTTCTGGTATATACTTCCTAACTCCCTATATCTTATTTTGTCACCGAGTACGGCGCATGATATTGTCGAGGGAAAATGCGCTTTTTGTTCGCTAAAAACGCAGTTTAAAAACGTTTTTAAACAAATCTTTTCTACCATAGAATGAGAGGCGAGCCATGAAAATCGTATTTGCTTGTTCTGAGTTGGTACCCCTCGCTAAAACAGGTGGCCTCGCCGAGGTGACAGCGACACTCTCTTCTGAGTTTCGCAAAATGGGCCATGATGTAGTCGTTTTTCTCCCTTTCTATAAAAGCGTCAATATTCCTGCGGATAAGCTTCAAGTTGCTGTGGAATCTGTTAAGGTGCATTTAGGCGGAGAAGAAGAAACTGGAAAGGTTTTTCAAACCACACTTACGGATGGGACGATTGTTTATCTGATTGAGCACAAGCATTTTTATTACCGGGATCAGCTTTACGGGCCTCTTTTGGCGGATTATCCGGACAATGATCGACGCTTCATCTTTTTTCAAAAAGCTATTTTAGAAACGCTTCGGATTTTGAAATGGAAACCTGATGTGATTCACTGTCATGATTGGCAGACGGGTTTGATTCCGGTTTATATCAAAACGCTTTATGCAAAGGACTCACTCTTTAACAAAGTCAAAACTGTTTTCACAATTCATAATCTTGGTTATCAGGGGAATTTTCCTCCGGATTCCATGCCGCTCACAGGGCTTGATTGGGGCCATTTCACCATGGACCGGTTGGAATTTTACGGTAAGCTCAGTTTTATCAAAGGCGGGATCATTGATTCAGACGTCGTGACCACCGTGAGTGAACGTTATGCGCGTGAAATTCAAACCAAGGAATTTGGATGTAATCTTGAAGGTGTGCTTGTGGAATATCGAGACAAACTTCAAGGAATTGTGAACGGAATCGATCCTGCGAATTGGAATCCAGAAAAAGATACTGAAATTCCCGCGTTGTTTAATCCGGAGGAGCTTGATGGAAAGGCGAAGTGCAAAGCCTCTCTTCAAAGAGAAAACGGTCTGGATATTGATCCGAAGACCCCAGTGATTTGTATGGTCAGCCGTCTTGTGGAACAAAAAGGCCTCGATATCTTAATCGAGAGTTTGGGAAAAATTTTTCAGAATGGGTTTCAATTTGTGCTTCTTGGAACCGGAGAAGAAAAATATCACCGAGTACTTCGGGAGATTGGGCGAAAAAAACGCGGCCAGTGTGCGATTCACATTTTATTTGATGCCAAAATGGCCAAGTGTATTTACGCGGGCTCTGATTTCATCGTGATCCCTTCCTATTATGAGCCTTGCGGTCTGAGTCAAATGATTGCTTTGCGCTATGGAACTATTCCAGTGGTAAGGGCTACGGGCGGCCTTGCAGATACAATTCAGCATTTTGACATCAAAACTCAAAAAGGAAACGGATTTGTGTTTGAGGATTATCATACAGGCGGTTTATTATGGGCCCTTGATCGCGGGCTTGAGGTGTATCATAATCCCAAGTATTGGAACCGCCTTGTACGAAACGCTATGGCCTGCGACTTTTCCTGGACTGCCTCTGCGAAGAAGTACATTCAAATTTTTGAATCCACGAGCCGCCGTCCGGGACCTGGTTTAAGGAAAGGTTAGAATGTCAGACGATGTGTTGAAAATTGGAGCACTCGAGCTCAAATCTCGACTTATCCTGGGAACTGGAAAATATTCTTCCTTTGAAGTCATGGTCAAGGCCCTTGAGGCATCCGGGACTCAAATGGTGACTGTGGCCATAGGGCGTGTGAATCTTGAAAACAGAAATGAAAAAAATATTTTGGATTTTATTGACCGGAAAAAATATCTCCTGCTTCCAAACACTGCTGGAGCTTATACCGCAGAGGATGCCATCCGGATTGCGCGTCTTGGGCGAGCGGCCGGTTGCGGCAATCTTGTAAAACTCGAAGTTCTGGGAGATCCTAAAACTTTGATGCCAGACACGCAGGCGCTTCTTGAAGCGACCAAAATTTGTGTCAAAGAAGGTTTTGTGGTGATGCCTTACACAAACGATGATCCGATCATGGCAAAAAAATTGGAAGATGCCGGCGCGGCTTGCGTGATGCCGCTCGCAGCACCTATTGGTTCCGGTCGGGGGATTCAAAATCGTCTTAATTTAAAATTTGTGATGGAAGCGGTTTCTTGTCCCGTCATTGTGGATGCGGGTGTGGGAACGGCCTCAGATGCTGCGGTTTGCATGGAGCTTGGTGCTCACGGTGTTTTGATGAATACCGCAGTGGCGCAGGCGCAAGATCCTGTTCTGATGGCCGAGGCCATGCGCGAAGCTGTCTCAGCCGGACGCAAAGCTTATTTTGCCGGACGCATGCCGATCAAGGAATATGCCGCTGCTTCAAGTCCTCAAGAAGGTTTAGCGCTTAAGAAATAATAAATTGCAGTACTCTCCTCGA
>CAZOOM010000092.1:2746-10655 GCA_964581425.1 uncultured bacterium
ACTCATAAGTCAGAAAAAGGGAGTGGTCATGAAGAATTATAAAATTGCGGTTCTTCCTGGAGATGGAACCGGTCCTGAAGTTGTGCGCGAAGGAATCAAAGTTTTAAATGCTGCTTCAAAAAAATTTGGATTCAAGATGGATTTGCATCCTTATGATCTTGGAGGCGACCGGTATCTAAAGACAGGAGAAGTGCTTCCTGATTCTGTCCTCAAAGAGCTACGCGGCTATGACTCGATTTTTCTAGGCGCAGTCGGACATCCGGATGTAAAGCCTGGTATTCTTGAAAAAGGCCTTTTGCTTCGTTTGCGCTTTGAACTTGAGCAGTACATTAATTTGCGTCCGGTCAAACTCTATCCCGGGGTGGATTGTCCTCTTAAAGATAAGAAGCCTTCCGATATTGATTTTGTGGTTGTGCGCGAAAACAATGAAGGTCTTTACGTAGGTGAGGGCGAGTTTCAGAAAAAGGGAACTCCGGATGAAATTGCGATTCAGGTGAGCCGTAATTCTCGAAAAGGTGTGGAGCGTTGTCTTCGCTATGCCTTTGAATACACGCGCAAGCGAAATAAAAATAAGAAACTTACACTTTGCGGCAAAACCAACGTGCTCACTTATGCGTTCGATCTTTGGGAACGTGCTTTTCATGAGATCGGGGCTAAAGATTATCCCGATATTACACGCGATTATGCTCACGTGGATGCGACGTGCATGTGGATGGTGAAAAATCCAGAGTGGTTTGATGTGATTGTCACGGACAATATGTTCGGTGATATTATTACCGACCTTGGAGCCATGATTCAGGGCGGTATGGGAATTGCAGCAGGCGGGAATATTCATCCAGGAGGCGTTTCGATGTTTGAACCCATTGGAGGATCAGCTCCGAAATATACGGGAAAAAATGTGATCAATCCGCTGGCTGCTATTTGCGCAGGAGCCATGATGATTGACACGCTCGGTGAAACCGAAGCGGCGAATCGAATCGAAAAATGCGTCATGGATGTGACGGAGAAAAAATTGAAGAGTCTTGCCGCTGGTAAAATGGGATATTCAACCTCTGAGGTTGGAGATCTTGTCGCCGCAGCCATTTAATTAATATTGAAGGAGTTTTTATGTCAGGACTGAAAGTTGCCATTTTAGGCGCCACGGGCGCAGTAGGTCAGGAATTTTTATCCATTCTTGCTGAGCGAAAATTTCCCATGTCGGAACTGAAGCTTCTTTCTTCTGCGCGTTCTGCAGGAAAGAAAATCGAATTTATGGGGAAAAGTATTTTGGTGGAAGAAGCCACGGCGGATTCTTTCAAAGGTTTAGACTTAGTGCTTTCCAGCGCAGGAGGTTCCATCAGCAAGCAGTTTGCTAAAGATATTGTTAAGGCAGGGGCGTTGATGGTTGATAACACGAGTGCTTTTCGTATGGATCCAGAGGTTCCGCTTGTGGTTCCTGAAATTAATGCGGACGATATTCAAAATCACAAAGGGATTATCGCAAATCCTAATTGTTCAACGATTATTATGGTGGTCCCTCTTTGGCCCCTTCACAAAGTGGCCAAAATGAAGCGCGTGATTGCTGCGACCTATCAAGCGGTCAGTGGTGCGGGTGCAAAAGCCATGCACGAGCTTGAGCATCAAACGCGCCAAGTTCTTCAAGGCGAGCGTCCGACAAAGGACGTTTTTCCTCATCAGATTGCATTCAATCTTTTTTCACATAACAGTGCGATTAAAGAAGACGGTTACTGCGAAGAAGAAATCAAAATGATCAAGGAAACCAAGAAGATCATGCATGATGAATCCATTCGCGTGGTGGCCACATCCGTTCGTGTTCCCGTATACCGCGCGCATTCCGAAGCGCTTTTTGTAGAATTTGAAAAGCCGATCAAGCCTGAGCAGGCCCGTGAAATTCTTGCCAAAGCTCCTGGAGTTAAAATTCAAGATGACACGGCCAAGAATCATTTTCCCATGCCTCTTGAGGTCAGCGGGACTGATGATATTTTTGTTGGACGCATTCGCAAGGATCCTTCTACTGAGAATGGTCTTGCCATGTTTATTGCCGGAGATCAGATTCGCAAGGGCGCGGCCTTGAACGCAGTTCAAATCGCCGAGCATTGGTTGAAGCACGTCCGTAAGTAAAGGCATGAAAACTCGTTCGCAAATTCCCTCGGACTGGAAAAACTATCGAGCCGTCTTGGAGTATGACGGCTCGGTTTTTTTTGGATTCCAGCGCCAGCCGAATCATCCTACAATCCAAGAAGCATTTGAAACTGCGCTTTCTAAGCTCTTCAGCCAGAAGATTTCGATTGGATCTGCGAGCGGTCGGACGGATACCGGGGTGCATGCGTTGGGGCAAGTGGTTCATTTTTTTGCGCCGTCGAAATTTCAAGACCGTGATTTGAAAAAGGGATTAAACGCACTTTTGCCCAAATCGATTGCTGTGAGAGGTCTTGAAACAGTGCCAAAAAAATTTCATGCGCGCTACGATGCAAAACGAAAAATTTATGAATACCGAATCTGGAATGATTTGGTGAGGTCACCGCTTTGTGGCAAGAGGGCGGTGCATATTCCTTATGCGCTTGATTTCAAAGCCATGAAACAAGCCGCAAAAATTTTAACAGGCAAACATGATTTCCGGTCTTTTTGTGCTTCGGATCCATCAGGAAAAGAAAAAACCACGGTTCGTAAAATTTTTCGAATCACGCTTTCAAAAAAAGCATCCTTGATCGTGATGACTTTTGAAGCCAATGGATTTCTTTATCATATGGTAAGAAACCTGGTCGGGACGCTTGTCGAGGTGGGGAGAAAAAAAATTAAAATTCAAGCCATCAAAACCATTTTAAAATCTAAAGATCGGAGGAGTGCGGGTTTTACTGCGCCTGCAGACGGACTCTGTTTAGTAAATGTAACTTATTGAATCATATAGAGATACAACTTTTAATTAACTTTTTTTGACAGGCTATTACCTTTTTGGTATACTCTGCGCTCTTCGAAAGGGCTTAATCTTCATGAAGACATACGTATCCAAGCAAAAAGATTTTGACACAAAGACATATTTGATCGATGCCTCGGGCAAAACGCTCGGACGCCTCGCTACACGCGTTGCCGGAATTTTAATCGGCAAAGGAAAAGCGGCTTACTCTCCTTATCAGATGTGTGGAGATCAGGTTGTGGTAGTGAATGCTGAAAAGCTTTCTGTGACAGGCCGCAAAAAATCAGATAAGGTTTACACGCATTACTCGGGCTATCCTGGGGGACTTCGGTCTTATACCATGGAAAACCTTTTAGAGAAGAAACCGACAGAGGTACTTCGTCGTGCGGTAGCCAGCATGGTTCCCAACACCAAGCTTGGCCGCGAAATGCTCCGTCGTTTAAGAATTTATACTGGTACTGAACACGGCCAAAAGGCCCAAAAACCCATTGAAGTGAAAATTTAATTTATGGCAAAATCTGCTGACAGCGCATCTTTTTATGGAACTGGCCGACGTAAATCTGCAACTGCCCGAGTTTGGATTTTTAAAAATCAAAAAGGCTTTCATGTAAACGGGAAAGCCCTCAGTGTTTATTTCCCTCGTCCGGATCTTCAAACTCTCGTGGAGCAGCCACTTAAGGAAGCGAATCTTTCAGATCAGTTCCGTGTCCGTGTTAATGTCGCGGGCGGTGGGATTGCTGGACAAGCCGGAGCTGTTCGCCTCGGAATTTCACGCGCTTTGGTTGAGTTCGATTCCAATTTACGATCAAACTTGCGGCGATCCGGACTCTTAACCCGGGATCCGCGCGAAAAAGAACGAAAAAAACCGGGTCGGAAATCAGCCCGCCGGAGTTTCCAGTACACGAAGCGATAATGCGCAAGTTTCTTTTCCTTGTTCTTCTGCTGACTTTAGCAGGAACAGCTATTTCTTGTGCCGCCCTCGACGATTACAGCTTCAGTCCGCTGGGCGATTCGGCGAGTTCATCTCACCCCTACTAAAGGTTTTCTGGATGTCTTCTCTAAGACGCATCCTCTCCATCATTATTTCTGCCATTCTAGTTTCCTATTTATTTCTTGTCGGGTTTGTCTTTATTTTTGTGACTTCTTCTCGCGTTGAGAGCTCGATTCGAGAGTACGCCAAAAAAAGTTTGGGTGCTGTCGTTGATTTTAAAAATTTCCGAGTGGAGCATTGGCCTCTGCTTCGGGCGAGAGCGGATGAATTTGTTCTTGAGATTCCTTCTCAGCAGTCGCGATTAGAAGCGCGCGACCTCAATCTTCGAATTTCCATCATGGCGGCTTTATTTCATCAGCCGCTTCTTTCTTCGATCCGCTTCAAAGGAGGAGATTGGGTCTTAGATTCAGGCCCGCAGTCTTCGTTTGCTCCCATTCATTTAAGTGATGTTGATTGGAACACAAACAATTTGGGGGGCATGGGACCCGCGCATGTTGAAATTCGTGCTTCTTATGTGGATGTGCCGAGGGCACTTCATCTTACCGGTGTGGTCTATCCCGAATTCAGTTCTCGCAAAAAAAATTGGACGGGAATTTCATTTGAAGGGGACATTGAGTTGGAGAGGTTTATACTTTCTCAAATCAGCCATGTCATTCGCCCTGAAGTTCCTTTTTCCATCCGTGATGGGCAGGCAAGCGGCAAAATCCATTTTTCTAAAAAAAGCGGATCCGCGCGTCTGGATTTAAAAAGTCAATTCCAAGCAGATCAAGTAATTTATGAAATGAAGCACGGAGAAAGCAGCTCTGTTTCACCGCCTTTCCAAATCCAATCTCAAGCTGATTTTGGTTATGATTTCTCCTCTCAAGAATGGATTCTTCAAGGGATTTCTCTGGTAACTCCGCTTGGACATTTTGATTTAAGAGGGAAAATTTTGTCATCAACTGGAGAAATCAAAGAGCTTCGTATCAGCGCTCCCGATATTCTGGTTGCTAATATCCCCCAGTACATTTTGCCTTTAAGCCAATTGATTCCAGCTCGGGTGGGTTTTTCCGGCACGAGCGGTCTTGAAACTTCTATGGAAGGTACGTGGAATCATTTGTCCATTGATGCCAACTGGGATTTGGGAGCTACTCTTTTGACTTATGGGAATTTCTTTACCAAACCCAAAGAACTTCCGCTGACAGCGCTATTTCATTTGTTACTTGATGACGGACAAAAAATCTCAGGCGATTTTTCGGTGCGCTTAAAAGATATGTCCTGTAAAGGGACTATCAGTAAATTTAATCTCAAGGATCAAACAGCGCAGGTAAATATCATTTCCAACAAATTTGGTTTGCAAGGATGGGAAAGCCTGCTTCCTCCGCTGAATGGATTTACGCTTGATGGGGAAATGAAGCTCCTCCTTAATTATGTTGAAGACCTAGATCCCAGAACGGCAGGACAAAATATTTTGAATATTTCATTTTCAAACGGAGCGATCAAACGCGACGGGTGGCCGGCTATTCAAAAGGTCAGTGGAATTTTAGATACCAGTCCGCTTGCCGTTGAGCTTCGAAATGGAAGTTTTGAAATTGGCGACTCCACTTTTGAATCCAATCTGGTGGTTTATAATTTAGAAGATAATCTTAATTATCGTGGGGGTCTCAAATCACGGCAGCTTCATCCGCGAAGTGTTGCGGAAGTCATCAGTAAAATGGAGACGCAGTGGTCTCTTGAGGAAAAGAAACCTTTTTTTGTGTTGCTCAGACAGATTTTGGAAAAATCATTTCCCTCCGATGCCCCTGTGGATCTATTTTCCAGCACTTTCCATTATGAAAAGAAACATTTCTTTTTAGATGAATTCAAGATGGACGCGTTTTCTGGTCAAGCCGACGGGAGCGGAGATCTTGATTTGAATCCTCATCCCTGGAAGGCGAATCTTTCTGCTAATATTACGGGTTGGAATTTAGCGAATTATCTTCCCAAAACGGAAACTCAAATTCCTTTTATGGTAGGAAAGCTTTTTCTGGATGGAAAGTTTTCTTCCACCGGAGTGGACTGGGATTCGATCGAAAAGCAAATGACGGCTTCTGGAAATGTCTCTGTGACACAAGGAAGTTTTAATACGATTGATGTTCTGGCAAGCATTGGCGAAATTGATGGTTTTGGAGAAGTGGGACTTTTGGCCAATAAGAAAACCGATTTTAAGGATTGGCGAAGCAAATTTAGGATTGCAGACCGGAAAATCTCATTTAATGAAATGACGCTTTATTCTCAGGATCTTTCTATTGACGGAAGCGGCGAAACAGGATTTGATGGCTTGCTCAATTTTAGACTGAATACTTATCTTTCCACGGCTCTGACAACCCATTTTCTAACGCCGATCCTTGGAGGAACAGAGGATTTTCAGGGAAAACAATTTGGGCCCTTGCCACTTCTGCTTTCAGGACCTTCGACTCAGCCTAAAATCCAGGGTGACTCGCGTCAACTGGATCACTTAAAAGAGGATCTTTTCAGGAAACGGACTCAGCAGATTTTGAGGAATTTTGTGCCTGAAGAAAAAGTTTTTTCTTCGGCCGATAAAAAATAAATCTTTTTTGAAATAGATCTGTCTCAATCCGCCCTCAGCGGATTTTTCGGATTAAATCCCGCGCTGCTTTCTCTTCAGCTTCTTTTCTGTTTTTCCCCATGGCAGTAGACTTATATTTGCGACTGATGGACACAACGGCTTTGATCCCATTTTCTTCTACGGTCGATTCGTACATAGGAAGTTTCTGCCATTTTTTTTGGCAAAGTTCCTGAAGCGTGCTTTTAGGGTTCGGGTCGATTCGAAAAAGTTTCTTGATGTCGAGATAAGGCTTAAAAACTTTAAGCAGGAAATCTTCTGACGCTTTCAGACCACGATCAAAGTAGAGTGCGGCAAGAAAAGCTTCAAAAGCATCGGCAAGAACTTTTTCTTTTGAAAATTCGGCTTGTTCGCGCAGGGCTCTTCCAAGACGGATGTGTTTGAAAAGGCCCTGGGCCCGGGCGATGCGCGATAAAACTTTTCTCGAAACCAAAATCGATCTTAAACGGCTCAGCATCCCTTCTTTTTCTTCTGGGAATTTCCGGTAGAGTTCTTTGCAGATAATAAAATTTAGAATCGTATCTCCAAAAAACTCCAAACGATCAAAATCATCAAGATGCTTTAATTGATTCTCATGTTTATAAGAGGGATGGGTGAGTGCAGATGCGAGTAGATTTTTTTTTCGAAACTGAAGCCGCATCTTTTTTTTGAGATGGGTTTCAACTAATTTCAAATCCTGAGTAGGCATCTTGAGTCTTTCTTCTTGAGTTTTCGTTGGGTGAAATCGTGAGCCTCTCCACTGAATAAGTATGGAATTAGGCTCTATTTAGGCTTAAAACGGCCATTTTTTATAACTTCTTTAATTGACAAAGGATAAGTCTGTTTCCTATAATACGCGACTCATGGGTCATTAAGGCCTTTATTAAAGGCTAAAGATCTAAAAAATTTCAGAGGAGAGTAACCAAAAACACGAATGATCAAGTGTGCAGTCCTAGGAGCGACCGGATATACCGGTGTCGAGCTCATCAAAATTCTCCTCCGTCATCCTGAGGTCGAGCTTACTGCTTTAACTACCCGGCAAAACGAACCCATTCCGCTTCATCAACTGATTCCGTCCCTGCCGCCTTCGATCCAAATGGAAGTGCGGACATACTCTGTCCAGGAAATTACCAAATCTGCAGAAGTTGTTTTTCTTTGTTTGCCGCATACTGAAGCGATGGAAACGGCTGCTGTGTATCTCAAAGCAGGAAAAGTGGTGATTGATCTTTCGGCAGATCTTCGACTTAAAGATTGGAAGACCTACGAAAAGTGGTATGGCGTGAAGCATGTTGAGAAGGCGCTACTTCCCAAAGCGGTTTACGGACTTCCGGAAATGAACAGAAATGTAATTCGAAAATCAGATTTGATTGCCAATCCGGGATGTTATCCAACCGCTTCTATTCTCGGTCTTTATCCTCTT
>CAZOOM010000093.1:0-10069 GCA_964581425.1 uncultured bacterium
GGCTATTACTATTCTTCTGGTTTTTCTTGAGCGCGCACTTGGGATTGGAATTTTCGATCCCAACTTGGGCGGAGATCCGGTTCTCTTTCAGCACCTTTTCTGGTTTTATTCGCATCCGGCGGTTTACATTATGATTCTTCCAACCATGGGAATCATCAGTGAACTCATTGCCTGTTTTTCACGCAAACGCATTTTTGGATACAAGTTCGTAGCCTGGTCGAGCGTCGCTATTGCCCTTCTCGGTTTTTTGGTTTGGGGCCATCACATGTTTGTGGCCAGTCAATCCATGTATTCAGGCATGATTTTTTCCATCCTGAGTTTTCTCGTGGCCATTCCTTCAGCAGTTAAAGTTTTTAATTGGACCGCCACGCTTTTCCGAGGATCGATTTCATTCAAAGCCCCCCTCATTTACGCATATGGTTTTTTTGGGCTTTTTACCGTTGGCGGACTGACTGGACTTTTTCTTTCCACTCTGGCAGTCGATGTTCATGTCCATGACACCTACTTCGTGGTTGCCCATTTTCATTACATCATGGTTGGCGGTGTGGTCCTTGGTTTTCTAGGCGGGCTTCATTTCTGGTGGCCTAAAATTACTGGAAAGATGTATCCCGAAAATCTGGCGCGCATTGCTGCGGTTATGATTTTCGTGGGATTCAACCTGACCTTTTTCCCCCAATTTCTGATGGGCTATCTTGGGATGCCACGACGCTATCATTTTTATCCACCTGAATTTCAACATTTAAATCAGCTTTCCACTGCAGGTGCGATGGTCCTCGGCATTGGTTATCTCTTAGCCATGGGTTATTTAACCGCTTCTGCCTTTTGGGGCAAAAAAGCCGGTGATAATCCCTGGGGAGCTAAAGGTCTTGAGTGGCAAACCACCTCACCTCCTCCGGTTCATAATTTTGAAACAACGCCTGTGGTCACTGAAGAAGCTTACGCGTACGATAAGGAATAATTTGTGAGTCACGAAAAATCACACCCAAAACTTCAGATTCATTTCGACAGTCTGCCGCAGCAATACGAAGCATCCAGTCTTGGCATGTGGCTTTTTCTCGTCACTGAAATTCTTTTCTTTGGCGGGCTTTTTGCCGGATATACCGTTTACCGAACCATGTACCCTGAGGCCTTTCGCCTCGCAAGTCATCATTTGAATGTTCCGCTTGGAGCATTTAATACCCTCCTTTTGATTTCAAGCTCGCTAACCATGGTGCTTTCGGTGAATGAAGCACGACGCGGCGCAAATAAACGTGTGATCCTCTTCCTTTTGCTCACCATTCTTTTAGGATCAGGATTTCTCGGTATCAAGGCCTTTGAGTATCATGGGAAGTTTGTGGATCACTTGGTTCCAGGTAAATCTTTTTTGTTTCCGGCCTATCCCGGCGCCGGGGCACAGCTTTTTTACTCTTTTTATTTTGCCATGACAGGCCTTCACGCGCTTCACATGATCATTGGAATTGTGTTTTTGTTCATTCTGACGTATCAGACTTCCCGCGGAAAATTTTCAAAAGAGTACAACACTCCGATTGATATGATTGGTCTTTACTGGCATTTTGTAGACATTGTTTGGATTTTCCTATTCCCGCTTCTTTACCTGATTGAAAGGCACTGATCATGCACGCTGAAGCAGAACCGATCTCTGTTTACTTAAAGATTTTTGCCGCACTGATTGTGCTGACAGCCATCACGGTAGGAACTGCCTACGTGGATTTTGGAGTCTTTAATATCATCATTACAATCGTGATCGCAGGCGTGAAAACAGCGCTCATCCTCCTTTTCTTTATGCATCTGCGCCACTCGATGAATCTCGTCAAAATCTTTGCAGGCGCAGGATTTCTCTGGCTGGTACTGCTCTTGGGGATTTTGATGAGTGATTATCTGACCCGAAACTGGGACACGTCCACCTTAGGCCCCAGCTGGATCACGGAAAGTCCTGAGCATTATCTCGTGCCTAAAGGAACAGGCGAGCCTTCCAAATAAAACAAGGGATACGCAAAAACCTCCTGTCGGTCCCCTGCTTTTTCATGATTGCCGGCGCCCGGATCTCATTGACCGGTCCCTAATCTACATTTGATAAAGCATCCAGTAGATCACGACCCCTGTCACTGAGACATAAAACCAAAGAGGCAGTGTCCACCTCGCCCAGGCTTTATGCTGATCCAACGCACCCTTCAACGCCAATCGAAAGGTCATGAGAATCAGAGGAAGAATGACGACAGCAAGAATCGTGTGAGAAATCAGAATGGAGAAATAAAGTGTGCGGATCCAACCCTGACCGCCAAATTTTGTGGATCCATGCTGTGCGTGATAACTCAGATAAGAAATCAGAAAGAGCGTGGAAGAAAGAAAGGCGCTGCTCATGAAAAATCGGTGCCCTTTGATTCGCTTGCTTCTGATCGCGAGATAACCCAGCGCCAGCAGACACGCACTTAAACCATTGAGACTAGCATTGAGAAGCGGAGAAAAAAAATTCATAAGATTTAAATTCCAAGCACCAAAAACCAATCCCCAATTTTCAAATACCAAATTCCAATGAGAGGATAAAAACCTGAGAATCTTAATTCGTTTGGAATTTGGTGCTTGGGATTTGGAATTTTAAAATTAGATTTTATTGAAAACCATGAAACCAAGAAGAAGGAAAAGATAAAGGATGGTGCTGAGCATAAGCTTTTTAGCTGACTTGCACTCAAGTCTTTTCATAAAATTAAGGTTTAGCGAAAGCACCCATCCGCCAAGAACCAGCGCAGCTGCAAAGTAAACCCAGCCGGAAAGAGCAATAAGAGTGGGGATAAGACTCACGGCCACAAGAAAAATCCCCCATACCAAGGCCTTGCGAGAAGTCCGGACACCGCTCACATCGCGGATTTCTGAAAGCGCAAATCCGGCGCGGCGGTAATCCTCGCGGTACACCCATGCGATCGCCGTAAAATGCAGGAGTTGCCAGAAAAAGAGGATGGCAAAAATCGTCCAGGCTCCGGCTGAGAATTCAGGACGAACCGCCGCCCATCCCATAAGAGGAGGTAGCGCACCGGCCACAGCACCCACGTAAACGCAGAGTGAAGTCCAGCGTTTCATGGGAGTGTAAAAAGCAAGATAGAGAATCACGGTCAGAAGTCCCAGCTTGAGGCTCATGATCTGCGCGCTTAACAACAACACAAAACTGCCGGCCAGGATCAAAAGAAAACCAAAACCAAAGGCCTCGGTCTTGTTAAGATCTCCCATCGGAAGAGGCCGTGAAGAGGTGCGCACCATGCGGCTGTCATATTCCCTCTCCATCCACTGATTCAAGGCAAGTACGCCGGCAGCCATCAACGCGGCCCCCATGACCACAGGCAAAAATTTGGACCAATCCACAGGACCGCGATTCGCTAAAGCAAAGCCAGTGGCACAACTGACCAACACAAGCAGCACGAGACGCAATTTTACGAGCCGCAAATAAACCGAAAGACGATGTTTAAAGTCCGCTGAGCGCACATCTGCGGTTAGGGTTCCGCTATTTTTGATGGGATTGAGCATTATATTTCCGTTAATTTTTTATGGTCCGGGCAGGATCTGGAAAAAGGGAAACAAGGCCGATCAAGACCACGAGGAAAAGCAAAACAGCTCCTGTGGTTTGATGAAGCACTGTGAAAACAACTTTGCCAACAGGGGGAACTGCGGTTGCAGGGACTAAAAGTCGATAGGTCAAAGCGCCAATACCAAAAAAGATTTGGATCGTAACCACGGCTGCGACACGAATCACAAGTCCGATCAGAGTTTTATTTTCAGAATGTTTGTAAACCACATAAAAGGCAAGGGCCATGAGATGCCCTGCCACAGCCAGAGCAAACACGACGTGTTCAATCGTTGCTTTTCCTGCGTGCCGGACAAAAGCACCCAGAATAATTTGGAGATAAACAAAGGCGAGACAGGAGATCACAAGCCGAATTTGCTTCCGGTCACGAAGCGCAGGAGAAGCATTTTGGACGCGTTCATAATAAGGGCTCATAAAAAAAGCGATGCTCACAAGACAAGCGAGAAAAGTTTGAGCAATCACGCCATGCGACATGGAAACCGCGTGCGGAAGTTTTAGAAGAACGGTTAAGCCTCCGAGAAGCGCTTGTAAAAAAACAAGTCCAAGTGAAAACCACGCCGCGAGAATCAAGCCTTTGCGTTTTTCCTGAAAAGTGACCCAGAGTGTAAAAATCACAGTCAAAATTGCTACCACACCAGCAATCACACGATGGCTGTGCTCCCAAATCATAAGTCCGTGCATAGGAGGAAAGACCTGTCCGTAAGAGAGCGGCCAATCAGGAACTGAAAGCCCAGCTTGGTGACTCGTGACAAGCCCCCCTGCCCCAATCAAAATTAAAGTAAGCCAGGCCAAAAAAAGATTGTATCCATAAAGTTTTTTCGAAGAGGAGGTCATAAGCAGCTCATTTCTTTGAAGAAAATTTAGAGAGGCAGTAACTCCTGCCGGATAGGTGCCGAGGCAAAAGAAACAAAACTTTGTGCATGATGCCATTCATTTTTATCATGGCGAAATTTTCGGGAAAGATCGACCCAAACTCTTCCATCATAGCTCAAGGTCACAGCCAAACGATCAAGTGAAGATTTGCGGATGCCGCGAAAACAAACCCCTGTCTTGTAAAACGCGTTTCCCTTTTGACTGATAAAACACTGCTCTTTTTCATTCCAATCTACGAGATCCCCCTCAGCGGTCTTGGCAACAAGGGCATAAATACCCTCCAAATTTCGAACCATCCAAACCCCGTGACTCTGTTTCCAGCGGCCATCGACTTTTCCAGGAAGATAGGATTCCGCTTTGCCCGCATCAAAAAAGATGGAGGAAAGTTTGGCTTTAGGTGAGAAGAAATGAAAGGGCTTGCGCATCCAGGAAAAAAGAAATGCACCGACAGCTCCAAGCCCTAAGGCAAGGACTGCTTTTCGGCTCAAATGAGCAGGCTTACGCGGGTTCAAAAAACCAAGCTCTTCCTTTTGGAGGTCTGGCACATCTTTATGGCTCATAAATCCTTAAATTTTAGGATGGGAAAACAGCGTTACTAACCGCGCTGGTGAAGAGGCAATTTAGCATATTTTGAGAAAAGGATCAATACGCTGAGGCTAGGTCACAGAATCCAAAAACCAGATTGGCATGAGCTGCTATGAATTACTCTTTGATGCAATCCCCTAGTCAATACAGGGAGTTTGAGAATATCCCATTGCCCTATGCCGCCCGGCATTCGATCATCAAGGTCACTTTGTAGTCTTCAGAGGTAGATCCGTTAGGAATATGCTCTCCTGTAGCTTGGGAAGCAAGCTTACTGAGCTGGTCCGCTAGTTTATTCCCCTCTTCACTTAATACGCCGTTATAGGCCACGGTGCGGTCCAGCACAATCATGTTTTTACTTTCGAGCGCGCAGGTTTGATTGGCTTTTTTCAGGGCCTCTTTCATAGCGCCTGATTCCTTAGCACTAAAAGCCACGACCTCAAACTGTTCATTCCCCCTGGGATAAACCAGCTCAGGGAAAGTTGTCACACATCCCACTGCCCCGATGGATAAAGCCAAGCAACTCAATAAAGGGATTACCTTATTCATAACTTCTCCTTCGAATTTTGAAATTATTCCGCTTCGCTACCAGATGAAAGATTAGACGCTCTGATTCGAGAAAAGTGTCAGAAATAAAACTCGAAATTTCTTCGAATTTTGGATTTATAACTGATTTTGATTGGCTGTTTGTGGTTTGAGGCGGCAGAGAAGAAAGCCAGAACCTGCTGCCAAAGCGCCAGCCCAGGCCCAGCCTCTCAGAAATTGATGCTGAATCAGAATGCCACTAATAAAAGGCGCTGTGATTTGGCTGACAGACATCAGGGATTGGGTAAGCCCGAGCACTGTCCCCTGACGTTCCCGTCCTCCTTTTTGCGTGATCAAACTTGTCAGTGCAGGCCGAATCATGGAAACACCCACAAAAGAAATCGTAATCGCAATCATGAGCTCTGAAATTTGATGCGCCACGCCAAGTCCGAGAAAACCTGCGCAGGTCAGAAGAAATCCTGTTTTTACTAATTTGGATTCCCCGCACCATTTCACAAGCCGGCCAATAAGTCCACCCTGAATGAACATTCCGAGCACTCCGCCGTAAGCAAACACATACCCAACCTCACGCGGGCCAAAGGGAACACCGTGCCAGGAAAATCTCCGTTCAGCAAAAAGCGCAAATCCTGAAAAGAAAATCGAAAAGGCAAAAACAAAGGCAGTAAACTGCCAGAGAAGATTCTTCAACCCCTCTTCTTGAAAAAAACCAGCATACACTTTCCAATTAAGTGAGCGTCCGCCAGTGGATTCTCCAGAAGAGGCCTCGACCCCTTCCACTTTTGGTTTTGAAGGAAGAAAAGAAGCCGTGGCCAAAATGCTCAAGCCTGAAAGTCCAGCAGCCGCAAAAATCGGCATGGCATGACCAAATTGGCTGAGATACCCCGCAAGTGCAGGACCCACTAGAAATCCAAAGCCAAACGCAATGCCGATCAACCCAAAGGCCTTGGCGCGATTCTTCGGATCCGTAACATCTGCAATGTAAGCCTGAGCCACTGAAATATTTCCCGCCGTAAGCCCGTCAATAATTCGAGCAATGAAAATCAGCGCAAGATTATTGGAAAGCGCGAGCATCATAAAGCCAATGAAAGTTCCAGCCTGACTCACAAGCAAAATCGGTTTACGCCCAATGCGATCCGAGATTTGCCCCAGAATCGGACCTGAAATCAGCTGGCATATCCCGTAAGAAGAAAGCAGCCAACCCACCACGGCCGGAGACGCACCAAACCGCTCCGCATAAAAAGGAAGCAGCGGAAGAATAATGGTAAACCCAAGAATATCGATTAGAACAATCAAAAAAATGGAAAGCAGCGGACGATTTTTCATTTAGGAACTCCTGAGTTTTTAGATAAATTCCAAATTACAAAAAGCAAATCCCAAACAAATTACAATTTCCCAAACTAAAATCCCCAAATAGAAGAAAGCATTTTGAAAATTGGAATTTTGAATATAGTCATTGTTTGGTATTTGGATTTTGGGATTTGTAATTTTTCAACCGGTGGTGCTCTAGCCATCCGGCAATCATGATTCCAATTTCAAAAAGTAAATAGATCGGAACCGCAAGGATCATCATATTGATCACGTCTTGCGTAGGCGTAATCACCGCTGACGCGATCAGAATCAACACAAAGGCCACCGCGCGCTGTTTTTTGATCATCTGAACTTTGACCAGCCCAAGATCTGCCAAGAAAGCCATGGCCACTGGAATTTCAAACACCAATCCGCCGGCCAAGATCAACATGACAAAAAAAGCAACGTAACGTTCCATCGTAATTTGAGCCTCAGCCATCCCCTGTCCAAACTGGATCAAGAAACCAAGCGCTGCGGGAATCAGCACAAAATAGGAAAATAGAACTCCGGCTGCAAACAGAATCAGCATCATTCCCAGCCAAAGCACCATCCGGCGGTTGGTGCGCTTTTCAAAAGCCGGGGATAAAAAAGCCCAGGCTTGATACAACATAAAAGGAAGGCTGACCATAAATGCCGCGAGCAGCACAATTTTCATGTACGCGCCAAAGGCCTCGGTGGGATCAATATAAATCAGCTTTCCTTCCAAGCGCCTGATCGGGGCCTGCACCATTTTCATAAGACGCATCCCGAAAAACCAACTCCCCAAGGTTGCAGCTGCAAGCACAGCCAGCCAGGCAAGGATGCGATGTCTCAATTCCTCAAGGTGATCCACAAAATGCATGGTTTTTGCATCACTTGGATCATTTTCTTCGTTTGAATCTGGCTTTTGAAAAAGGTTCATTTAGGAAATAGGTTCCGCGTTTTTGAGGAGTAAAGATTGTAGCTATTTTAGCGGATTAGAAAGAAAAAGCTATGGCTTTAAAATGTAGGTTTCCTTAGGGAACAGACAAGCAGTGAATGTCTGTCCCCTGAGGAGCATGGCCTTTCGCTAAGGGCCATCACATAAAGGTTGTTAAGCTCTTATAAATTGCTGCAGCAGAAAAAGATGCTAAACCGAAACAAGTAGAAAAATCAACGAACTAAACTGCTGAGTTACCGCGCTCCCCTGTCCGGATTCGAATGATGTCTTGAACATCGTAAATCGCAATCTTCCCATCACCCAGCTGCCCGGTCTGACAGATCTTCATGATCACGGAAATCAGCATCTCAAGGTCTGAGTCCACGGCGTAAATTTCTACTTTGGTTTTTGGAAGCAAAAGGTAATTTTCAGGACGCGTTTGCTGATTTCCATACCCTTTGAGATCCGTCACCGTAATTCCATGAACACCATGGTCACGGAGTTTTTCTTCGAGTTCGATAAATTTTTTCGGGGGAATAATCACTTCAATTTTTTTCATAACCATCCTCGGATTTTCCTGGTTTACAATCGGCAGGTCGTAAAATCCTCTGCCAGATTTTCCACATGAAGTTCGGGGTTTGAAATCATGACACGAACCGCTGCCTTCGGCGCCCCCAAGCGAATGGTCTTTTTCCAAAGATCTTCGCAAATTTCGTATGCCTCTTCTCGAATCGCAGCGCGAAGCGCGAGCATACAATAGATAGGATTTGGGGTCACAGACGATGATCGCAAACTCATGGCAGCCTCCTTTGTTGAATATCTTGGCAAAGGAATATCAAAAAGCATGCCAAATCAATTAAGAGCAGCCGAAGCAAGAGGAGAGAAAATCGCTGAAGAGATTAAAGGATAGGCAAAAAGGCGTCTCTAACTGGAAGAAGTCGACAAATCTGTAATTTGCGGGGCAATTTGCTCTACAAAACCATCATTAATGTTTACAGATCTTTTCAGGATCCGTGGTAAACCCTCCGCAAGCAGGCACAAACTTACCGCGTGACTCCAGAAAATCAATCAATTCGCGGGCGCTCATCCCTTCAGCGGAACAGGTGTGGAACCGGGCATCGGGTCCGAATTTTTTGATGATCGCTTCTTCCAAAGATTTTTTTGTAAATGATTTCTTAGCCTCAAGAATCATTTCTAAAACTTCGTGACCATGAATATTTTGGGACATCTTAACTCCTTAAAATTGAATTTATAAATTCCAAAACCCAAATTCCAAACAAATCACAATTTTCCAAATCTCAAATTACAACCGAATCAAAATCACATTGCTTGGAATTTGGAAATTGGATTTTGGTTCTTGTTTGGTTATTGGTGCTTGGGATTTGAGATTTCTTATTTATTTCAGGGACGGTTCTCAGTAACTCTTTATGGCTAAATGATATACACAAGACCCGTCCCCTTTTCAAACTCACTCGACAAAATAACTTCGGGGACAGCTCTAGTTTAACCCATTTAACAGCAACGAATTAGCGAGAACCGTCCCTGGAGTGAAGTAAAGGATCGGCGAGAGCTGGACTTTCCAAAATGCTTCCGTAATGGAAAATCGCACAACCGCGTTCCACTGATTTTTCGCAAAGCTGAAACTGTTCTGAGAAAATTTCAGGGGTTTTGAGCTGCTTATAAGCACCGACTCCGATGTAAACCCGTTTAAAATCATCGCCCGCCTTAGCTTTGGCTTCGATAATATTGCGCTCAAAACTCGGAAGATCCGCGGGATAACTCATTACAGTCACAAAATTGACCCGATGACTTGAAAGCCAAAGCGGCCAATCCTGAAAAGCTTCTTCAAGCGCTCTTAAAAGATTCATACATCCCGTGGTGGAGACCTGGATTTCAGGACGAAGCGCATGCGCCTTGGCAATCAAGGCATCTAAAAGCTCGGTGACTTGCTCGCGCTTCCAATGACGCCAGGCCTGATTTTTTTCATTCACATTCTTCGGATCAATCCCGGTTTTCTCCTGAAACCTTTTAAGATTTTGAGGCGTGTAGCCATATTCCGGATGACTATCAGGATAGCGGATGTAATCAAATTGCAGCCCGTCCAGCGCAGGATAAGTTTTCACAATCTCTCCCACCATTTTGACCAGTTCCGCGCGCACATTCAAATCCCCGGGCTCAAGAAAATACTGATTATCAATTTTGTAATCATGAATAGATTTTTTCGGTTCCCGATTCCGGGTCAAAATATC
>CAZOOM010000094.1:0-9677 GCA_964581425.1 uncultured bacterium
GAAGAACTCGAAGAAGGTGAAATTACCAACATCATTCGCATGGCAGTGATGAAAGGCCTGATCGATCCGCGAACCGCGGTCCTCTTGGTGGGAGAAGCGGGCGGAGGGAAAACAGAAATCATTGGAGATTTAGCGCGCCGTCTGGGTTGGAAGTATCGCTCGGTTTCTCTTGGCAGCCGCACGCTCGAAGGACTTGTCGGTGGATTTGGGATGGATTCAGAGACCAAAAAGATGCGTTACATCATGGGGGTTTTAGTTCAAGCCATGCGTGAAGGTTCGATCCTTGTTCTCGAAGAACTCAACATGGCGCCTTCTGAAATGCTTGAAATATTAAACGAATTTTTTGATCAGGGAAGTTTTACCAATCCGTTTACCGGAGAGGTGATGAGTTACAAAAACGGAAAGATCCACAAAGACTTCCGACTTTTCGCCACCATGAATCCCAATGACGGAAACGCGGCCGCAGCCGAAGCGCGGAAAGGACTTTCGCCGGCCCTGCGAAGTCGGTTTCTCGAAGCTTGGGTTTCGAACGTCAGGACTAAAACTGAAACTGTCAAAATCATGCTGAAAAAATTTAAGAAGCGAGAGCTTAAAGTCAAAGGCTCAACCCTCAATGCAATTTACGACGCGTACACGAATTTTAGAAAAGCGCATTTGGAGGATGGAACCATTGGGCAGGATGGAAAAGACGAGGGGTATTACGTGACCCTTCGCGATGTCGTGCGAGTCATTGATTACATGGCGCAAGACATGCAAGCTGGAATTTCGGAAGCAGAGGCTTTGCGTTTTGCCCTGAAGCGGGTGTTTTATCTTCGTCTGCATTCCGAGGAAGATCGCAAGTTTGTTCGAGAAAATATTTTCCCCAAGTTTCACTTTGAACAAAAAGAATATGTTTGGAAAGATCTGGGCGATCGTTGGGAGGTCTTGCGCGGTAAAAATCGAATTGCGATTGTCGAGAAGCAAACGCTGAAAGAAAGAGAATATATTTTGACCGAATCGGGGAAAGAACAACTTGGGTATGTGCTTGAATCCATGCAGCGCCGCCTCAAAGTTGACGGGAAAAAAGTGGTTCGGAATTTTGAACCCATCATGCTTTACGGAGAAACCTCAGTAGGGAAATCAACGATGGCCGAACTCTCGGCCTACATTTTGAAAAGTAAATTTAATCGATTTCAAACCACTCAGCGCACGGATGAGTACGATCTGATGGGGAGTCAGCATCCTGTCGAAGCCCGGTTAAGTTTGGGAGAAGCCGCTGAGGTGGTGCATCAGGCGGTTCAAAATAAAAATGTGATCAAACTCAAAACCGCCTTTGAACGTCTGCATCTGGAGCCTTCTGTGATGCGCTCCATGATGGGTTGGCCGGCTGAGGACGAGCGAAGTGATGATGAAGTGATCCTTGCGTTTGCCGGTGAGTTCATGATGACGCAAGTCAGGCAGAGCAACACGCACATGATGAAAATGATGAAAACGCTTGGAATTTTAATGGTTAACGGTGTTGCTGGAATTGAACTCGAATTTACTTCGGGTGCGCTTTTGGATGCGCTCGGGGATCGTGAAAAAGGAATCCCAGGTTACATCTTTCTTATGGATGAGTTTAATTTTGCCGGAGAAGATGCAATTTCGATGCTTTATCAGCTTCTCACGCTTGGTTACATCGAGTTTCAAGGTCGAAAAATTTTCCCCGGTGAAGGGTTTCAACTCATTGTCAGCGGTAATCCTTCCACTTATGCCGGCCGCAACCGAATGAGTGAACCGTTTATGAACCGCTTCTTCATGTATGACATTCCGGAGCTGACAACGCAGGACATGGTCTTGATTCTCCGTGAAAAATTTGAAGTTCCAAAGTCGGTCATCAGCGACCAAGAGCTGACGTCGCTCGTCGAGACCCATGCAATGATTGAACAAGCCAGTCGAGGACGTGAATTTGATGATTTCAATCTTGATGACACCTACCGTTTTCGTTTGCGAAATCTGGAGCGCGTGGTGCGTGATGTGATGATTCGTGTTCGCGGGGGTGATTCCACACGTCCGCTCGACATTTTGCGAGAAGAGGCATTTAAGGAGTTTGGCGGACTTCTTCGTCAAAGCACACCGGAGGACGATCCGAACAAAAATAATATCCGCACGGTGATGGAAATTTTCGATTCCAAGCTCGGAATTATTGATGATATTTTGAATGATTTTCACGCCTCACTTCAAAAGAAAGTGGACGCCGGAGAAATCAAAATTAAACCTCGCAAAAAGGGCGCAGGGGCCGAGCGTGTGGTTAAAGCTCAGCTGCCAGAGGCATTAAAGGCGGAGGTGATGCAAAAGGCTGCTGAAGATAAAGAAAAGGATCCTACGCTCACCATGCGCGCCGCGGTTCTTCGTCAGATGAGAACGGTTTATAACGAGTATTTTAAACAATTACTCGAGACCACTTTTTCGATGGATTCAAAACAAGAAAGCTGCGATGTGTTTACTCAAATGGAGCAGCTTAGAAAAGAAAAAGTGGATCTTTATCATCCCGATCATTCGCAAACGGATTACGAAACTAAGACCGTGACTGAAGGTCAGGATGAATTTCTCATGCTGCAAGGGGTGAAAGTCAGAAAACTTTCTCCGAATGAAATGCTCAGAAGCGCTTTTCAAAGGCTTAATCAAAAAATTGAGAGTGGCGAGATCTTAGATCGAAACGCCCAGCACCTAGATCCTGTTCCAGAGCCAATTTTAGACCGGATTTTTAAAGAGGCGGACCGGCGCATGGCTCTTGATCGCAAGGCTTCGCGGAAAAATGTGGTCCGGCAAGTGGCTAAAGAGTTGTTGCTTCCGCAACTGGCTGCTGTTCGCGATGGTGAAAAAGTTTTGGATCAACTCCTGGCAGAATTTTTCTATTCTGAAGCCGAACGTGTTTCTCCGATGGTTCAGTTGAAGTCAAACGCCATCGAACGCGCGCAAATTCTTAAGGGGTTCCGGGATGGAGGGCTCAAAGAACAAAAAGACAGTCAAGGGAACGTGGTGTACGTGCACCGGTCTCAACCTGTGCTTGCCAATGGTCACTCAGGTGGCGGGAAGACGGATTTAATTGCCGATGCCGCGCGGGATCTCAACTGGGCTTATCAAGCCATCTCGCTTGGAAACATGACAGTCGAATCATTGATCGGTGGATTTACGATGGATGAAGAAACCGGTGCCTTGGTTTTTCGAAAAGGGATTTTGGTTTTACTGATGGAAGCCGGTTACGCGGTCTCGCTTGAAGAACTTAACATGGCTGAAAGCGGCGTCACAGAAATTTTGAATGAATATTTTGACCGCGGGACCATGACCATTCAGGAGAAAAAAGTACCGGTCAAGATCCACAAAAATTTCAGGTTGTTTGCCACGATTAATCCACTTGAGGGTGTCACCGGAACCAACACCGGACGCCTTCCGCCTTCTCCAGCTTTGCGCAGTCGCTTCCGCGAAGTTTGGGTGCGTGTGCAAAAAACTAAGGGAGAAAAATATCGTATCGCGCTGGGAGGAATTCAGGATTTAGTTTCCGCCATCATGGCAAGCGGGGTCCCCGAGGAAGAGCAAGATCCCTTTCACGATTTACCTTTTAGTTGGAATAAGAAACGAGAGGTGAGCCAGGAGAACGTTTCAATGGCAGCTCCGGCGGGACCGCATGCAGCCGTCCCAAGCCCTGCTCCGGCAGCTCCCCAATCTTCTGTGAGCCGGGATCTTCCCGTTCAGATGGCAAAACCTGCGGCAGGCCCCAATGAAATTCCGATTTCTGAAGAAGAATGGAAATACTCCTCCTTTGAAAAACGGAAACACATTTTTGAAGAAACCTTTCGAGCCGTGAGTAATGGTCTTATCAATATCGCATCGTCGGCTGATTTTCCCTTTCCTGACGGGAAACATCATTGGGCGTACGCCTCAAAAACCAACACACTTATTTATAACGCAGAAGAAATCATGACCTTTGGTTTCAAAGAGTTGATGGGGGTCGCCATCCATGAATCCATGCACCGTTTGGTGACGCGTTACTCCATTCAGTTTTATGACGTACTCAAAGAGAATTCTCCGGCTCAGGCAGTGTTTAATATTTTAGAAGATGGACGCATCGAAAACTGGGCAAGGTTTCTTTTTTCGGGTGCAGAACCTTATCTCAAAGAACTGAACGATAAATTTCTCTTTGATTTCGAATCGGACGATGAGCTCGTTCAGGCCTTTATTTTTGGTGTGCCTGATAAAACAACGGGTGAAGTCAAAGACATTGGGCACTATGCCGCGTTAACGAATTTCTTTCTCTTTCTTGCCAAACGGGGATCCCAGCCTTACGTAGAAAAAACCATTGAAAAATTTCTAGCGGCGCTTGAAAAGCGGGATCCCGAACTTCGCGAAGATGCCAAGCACTTAATGGAAGCGGGCTACTTTAGTGGTGAAATCAATCCTAACCGAGGCCCAGACGTTAAGTCGTGGCTCCTGTCTGGGACGTTTGGCGGGGCCACAGAAGAAGATGCTTTTGGGCCGCATCGTCGCAAAAAAGATGAATTTGGGCGGGAGCGTCCCGAAAGGGTTCCTGGTGTCTTTAATTCCTTTGTGGTAACTCGAAAAGATGACGGCTCTTTGGAAATTCCCATGCATCCTCCTGAAGATCAAATCCGCTTACAGGCCAATAATCAGGGAATCATTATTCGTGACGGCATCATGCCCACGGTTTACAAATGGGCGGTCATTGATTCGAGAAATCGAACGAATCAAGCGAGCGGAGGAAAAGGAAAACCGGGTAAAGGAGAGCCGGGCAAGATGGTTCCTGGCAAAGGTGAAGGAGAACCCATTTCGAAGGAAGACGCGAAAAAGATTTGGGATAGCCTGACTCCAGAAGAGCGAAAGTTTATCGAAGATCAAAATAAAGAAAATAAATCCAGAGTCAATGACCGCACGAAGGGGGATGCGGATGACTACAAAGAGGCCAAACTAGCAGCGTCGATTGCAGAACCTATCAGCGTTAGGGATAACGTGCTTCGCGCGCTTGGGCGAATGCCGTCTGAACTCACCGGATATTTGCGCAACCTGATTCAAAATTCACGTCGTCCCAAAGAAATCACGGGCCTCAAAAAAGGCAGGCTTGATCCGCGGCGCTTGCTTCAATCTTTGGGACGCGCTTTCACCGACGGCATGCGTTTTTACAAACAGCGTGTGATGCCCACCTCTAAAGATGTCGCCTTTTGTCTCCTGGTGGATGGCAGCGGAAGTATGGGAGGAAATGAAGAGCCTGGAAAACCCATTACTCCAAACACGGCTTCCAAGGCGACTCGAGCACTCATGAGCACCACTCTTTTTCTTGAAGTGCTTGAGCCTCTTCGCATTGATTCCGAGGTCTATGTCTATGGAAACGAATTACATCCAGTCAAAGTTTTTCAGGGTCGGAGAAATTCGAAGTTGAAGCGTGCTGATGGAAGTCCTATTCCTGACCGTTATGACACCAAGAAAAATAAGGAAAAAATTATCGATGATCTTCATAGCAAGATTGGGCACATGGGGGGGACTAATGATTCGGGTGCGCTTCGAGAGGTTCTGGAAAATATCAAGAAATCAGGGAAGCGAAAAGTTTACATCATGACCAAAACCGACGGAATGGGGAACGCGGAGGAAGTTAAAAAAATTATGGAGGAACTTCGAAAAAACCGCTGGCGTGCCGGGAATACCAAAATAGAACTCTTGGCGATTGGCCTTGGAAGTGACTCGGAACCTGTGCTTAAAGTCTACGGCGAAAAAAATGCGATTCTCCTGCAAGATAATGAAATGGAAAAACTTCCTTCGGAAGTGAAACGTGCACTGCAGCAAATCATTCGCGGTGTTTACACGAGTACTACCGGGAGCTCAAGCCGACTGGAACGCGGCCGCACTCAAGTTGTGAACATGGCGGATTGGTACAAGAGCCGTCTCAGCGGAGATTATGTTCAAGCCCGTCTAGAAAATCTTGGGCTTCGTGACCGTGCACGCGAAGAGGTCGCAGCAGGTTTCGGTGAATCTGATGCAGGCGGTGCGGAACCTGATTTTGTCCGCAACGAACTCCGTAGCGAGTTCACAGAGAAAGTTCTTTTTTTAATGATCAATGCAGTTTTTGTCTCTGTCGGTATTGCAGCTGGGTATGCATACGGCCTTGAGATTTATGGATTTCCCGAGAATTTAGGAGTTGTTTTGGGGCCTGCAATGCCTTTTTCCATAGCAGGAGGTCTCCTGGGATTACTCGCCTATCCAATTCTGATCTTTGCTCGAAAATATGTTCTCAATTACGTTGAAGGTTATTTCCGGCTGAAACTCGCGCGGCATTTCTTTTTATTTAGAAAAGCGATTCGATGGGAACCTGATCACTGGATAAACTTTGCCGGAGAGGAAATGAGCGCGAAGACTTACCAGCATCTCTTTTATCTTGATCGCCTGAAGTTAATGGAAAAGTGGCTGCGAGACCACCATGGAAAGAAAAGAGTTTTATCGGAAAAAGATTATGCCTGGATTTTCAAAAAGTACGAAGAGTATCTTAGAGACTCGAGAATGGCAGGAGACTCAAAAGATCCAGCAGTTTTGGATTATCTTCTAAAATTTTTAGAGGAAGATCGCAACGCCTTCTTAAGAAATCAACTTTCTGAAGATGCGCGGCGGAAAATCTTGTCGAATGCCGCCAGTTTCCTCTCTTACGCTAAGCCTGATTTTAGTAATTCAATCAATGAAGGTTATTTACATAAAATGCTTAGGCATAGAAATCGATTAAAGGATTCAGATTGGAACCAAATCCTCTCATTTTTGGATCGATTGACGGGTCAAATGGAGATCATGGGTGTTTCTCCGGTCATCGACTTGGCATTTATGTCTACCAGCTTTATTGCTCTCAGTGTTTTTGCTCCGCTAAGCCTGATGGGGGAACTGCAACGACGTCTGCTTTTATTTAATTCTAAATTACCGATGGATTTAGACGATCCCTTGCAGCTGATTTCTCGCGCGCAAGGTGCTCTATTTTATGTGGTCTTACGCATGAACACCAAATTTGAGTTGCCCCAGCCCAAAATAAATGAAACCTTACAGCCATTTTTTAATGATGATTACGCCCGCGTGATGTTTGAAATTATGCGAAGACTTCGAAGCGGTGAATCAACGGCGCTTGAGCCCCTCAAGCAGAGAATTCAGGACTCTACATCGCTTCAGGAATTAGACTCCAAGATGCACGATTGGGCGAAAACAGTAGAAGCGACTCAGAGTGCATCCCAAACTCCTATCGGAGATATAACAAGGAAAGATCTTCTTGATCCGGGATTTGACGATGAAGACGCCACACTGGCCATGGCTCCTGAACTCGGCCGCGCTGAAACGCGAGGATTTTCCGAAATCTATCGCGCAACCTCCCGATTTCTACTTTTTGGAACGCCTCATCCAAGTGTTGAGCAAGTCTTTCGAAAACTGGTCATTTCCTATCGAAGAGATTTTAATACGCCTTGGGTCGATCTCGATGAAAGATTTGAGGGCAGTAAATGGATGGGGCTGATGACATGGCTGTTTATGGTTACCTTAACTCCTGTTCTTCTTCTAGCTCATTTTCTGAACCGGGGATTACAAAAGCTTATTTGGCTGAGTATGCCAGTAGCCATCAAACCTGTAATCATGCAAAAAATAATGGGACTTATTGGCAGAAAGTCAGATTTGCTTAAATCCGACATAGCTTCTCTTGTCTTGGACGATTTGGCGCGATCTGTTCGAGACAAGGCGAATGCTGAGATTTATAGTGATTTGGTTCGTTGGGGCTTAAACCTAAGCTTTCCTAAGGTTGACATATATAATTTTGTTCTTGCGAAATATGAGTTTGTTCTTGAAATTCTTGAGCTCATTTCGAATGAAAATCAATTGCATCAAGTGCAAACGGCAATACTCGATTACGCAAAGTTAATAAATGACGGTCGCTATCATGCGGATTCCCTCTCTGAGGAACAGCTTTCGAAAATCATGGTTTTGACTATGGGGCGTCGGCAGCCTCGCGCAGCAACGGACAAGATGAAAAGTACGCTGGAGAGTTTATTTAGAAATTTATTTGCTTTCATGGATGCGAGAGTTTCAAATCTATTTTTCGAACAGAGCGAACAATGGATGCAGCAAATCGACAGGATTTTGGATCAGAAAGACCGATCTGATGACCAAATCGAATCTGCTCTGGGAGAAATGTGGAAGCATCTTGCAACCATTGCTAGTCTCGGTCCTACCGGCGATGGAGCGGAACCTTCTAATCTCGAACCCGGGGACGATGCCACGCTGGCTTCGACTCCTGAACTCGGCCGAGCTGAAGAGCGGGGAGTTCAAGCGTTTCTTAGATCCGTGATTCGGCTTGTGATTTTTGGCACACGAAATCCCAGCCTTGATCAAATTTCGGAAAAGTATAAGGACATCTATTCTATGTATCGCCGCTTTCGTGATGTCTCTTTTTATCGCTCTCATAATTATTTCGAGTGGCTCACTGGAAGCCAGATTGAAAATGTCACGCGATCTGGAAGTCTATCTGCGTTCCCATGGATAGATCGCATGCGCGCTTGGATTTATTTGGGCCTGTTTAGGATCATTAATTTCAGTATCAGTCCTGAAGTAAGGGCCGATCTTGTTAGGCTCTGGATGCGTCACTATCTTCTGCTGAACCGATTTCTTATCTATGATGTGGCGCGCTCCTTGTTAAGCCATGGGGAAACAATTTTGACATGGATGGAATTGTTTGATTGGGGGCTCAAAGTTTTGAAGCTGTCTAAACAAGGGATAGCGGGCTTCTGGGAGGGTGAGCCTGCTTGGAAGATGATTACAGGGGCTATGGAACATTTTTCAGACGCACAATGGGCGCTGGTTGAACCCGCGGTCATTGATGGCATCAAAACGGCCGATTACTCGTCTCTGGATAGCGGAGTCGCTGGCCAGAATCTTGTGACGGCCGATTGGTTTTCCAACCTCTTATCGAAGGTTTTAATCTGGCGTTATCCCCAAGCTTCTGAGCTAAGAACGACCCTTGTCAATGTCATCAAGGTTCTTTTGTTTGAAAAAGAAACGAGGCAATTCTTTTTTGAGAACACTGATTTTGTGATGGATTCAGTGCACAGGATTTTGAAGGAATCAGAAGCATCAAACGATCAAAAAGTCGCGGCTTTGAAAGCACTTGCGCTGCAGGTGAAAAATCTTTCGGGTCTCGGTCCTACTGGCGAGAGAGATGAACCTTTGGATTTTGAACCAGGAGACGATGCTATTCTTGCCATGGCTCCCGAACTAGGCCGCGCAGAGTCGAGAGGCTTTCAAGAAATTCTACGAAGCTGGCTGCGGCTTTTAGTCTTTGGCCGCTTCCATCCAACCCTGGATCGTGTGGAAATGGCCTACAATAATTTGTTTAATAATTACTTGGAGATTGAAGGCGCTTATTCCGCCTTTCTATTCGGCGGTATTGTAAATCCTGTAAAAGCAAAACAATGGTTAAAAACTCATAACCATGTTTACTCAGACTTTTCTAGGCCGTGGATCCTGAGCTGGATCAGGGCTTTGAATTTGTTTTGGATGAGGGCTTTTATAAATTCAAGTATTTCTCCAGCAATGAAACCTTCATTGATCAAAAAAATAATGAAGTTCAATAAATCTGAAAATGAAATTGCCTTAGCGTTTGAGGTGATTTACGGTTTGTCTCAACCGTACGT
>CAZOOM010000094.1:9687-9921 GCA_964581425.1 uncultured bacterium
GGAATACGCAACATCAATTTTCACAGGGTTGGCGTCTGGGGGAGAAAGTGGTCATTCAATAAGCCGGGTAAAATGCAGGCGTTTATTTTGAGGTTAATCGCATTTTTTTCTGAAATAGAGTTAAGAAAAGCGCAAAAAAAAGTCATAGAATGCATTCTTTCTGATACGCAAAATATATTGCGATTCACACACTCTGTTTTGGGTAGACAAGTTAGACTCGATGTGGTTTTAGCC
>CAZOOM010000095.1:0-8649 GCA_964581425.1 uncultured bacterium
CCAGATAGTCTTGGAGCTGCTTCGATCTTCCATCAAGCAGCGATCCTGGATCTTTACGATCCTGAACGCAGTAAGGAAGTTTTGTTTGAAAATAAAAAATCAGATTGGAAATCGCTCGTTGAGCTTCTCAAAACTCAGCACGAGACCATTTTTGCTGAGAGCGGCCATCAAGTTCGTATTTTGACAGAAACCGTAACCTCACCCACTTTGATCGCCCAAATTGAATCCCTCTTAAAAAAATATCCCAAAGCCAAATGGCATACCTTTGATCCAGTCTCAAAAGAAGAAGAGCGGACTGCACAGAAAAAAGTTTTCGGAAAAGAGCGGGATCTGCTTTATCAATTTGAAAAAGCAAAAATCGTGGTAACGCTGGATTGTGATTTTCTGACCGAGCTTCCGGGAAGCCTGCGATACGCCAGAGAATTCATGCGTAATCGTCAAAATCCAAAATCTTTGAAGCGCATGAACCGCTACTACGCCGCAGAAGCAACGCCGACGATTTCCGGATCTGTTGCAGATCACCGCCTTCCAGTTCAAGCTTCACGCATCTCACTTTTGGCAGAAGCCCTGGCCAAAAAACTCGGACTTTCGATTGAAGAAACCCTTGAGCAGGATCTTTCTAAAGAAGAAACAAAATGGGTCAATGCCCTTGCCGAAGATTTGTCTACCCATCGCGGCACCAGTTTAATTCTTGCCGGACCCCAGCAGCCAGCCTGGGTTCATGCGCTTGTTTATGCCATGAATGACTCCCTTGGAAGTTTTTCTCGAACTATTCAGTTGATTGAACCGATTGATCAAACTTCTCTTGATCGCGGAAACCTGCTGGATCTTGCTTCTGATATCCGCCAAGGAAAAGTAAAAACCCTTCTCATTCTTGAAGGAAATCCTGTCTACACTGCACCTGCTGACCTCGAATTTGAAAAAATCTTAAACGCGGTTCCTCTCAGCATTCATTTGAGTCCTTATCTTGATGAGACTTCCAGCGCATCCAAGTGGCACGTTCCTGCTGCGCACTTTCTTGAGTATTTTTCCGATGGCCGAGCATCGGATGGTGCGATTTCTATGGTTCAACCCTTGATCCTTCCGCTTTACGACGGTAAATCTCCGCATGAAGTTCTCTCTGTTTTTGCCGGCAATGGAGAACTCTCTTCTTATAAAATCGTTCGCAAACATTGGCTCTCCATTTGGGGTGAAACAGGATTTGAAAAGCGCTGGCGAAAAGCCCTTCATGAAGGAGTCGAAAAAGGATCCTCCTTCGCTTTTGAAAATGCCTCCATTCAATCCTTTTCCAAAAAAGACTTTTCGGTTCTGCCGATTGAAAAAAATTCTATTGAGCTCCTCTTTCGCCGTGACCCGAATATTTGGGACGGGAGATTTGCCAATAATGGATGGCTTCAAGAATTGCCCAAACCCATTTCCAAATTAACTTGGGATAACGCCGCACTCATTAGTCCAAAGCTCGCTGAAGAATTTAATTTAGCCAGTGGAAATATTATCGAGATTAAAGTTCAAGACCGCTTGCTTCGCGCACCGGTATGGATCATGCCTGGACAAGCAGAGCGAACCATGACTCTTCCCTTAGGTTATGGGCGGCGCTCGTCTGGGAGTATTGGAAATTTTCAAGGTTTCGATGCCTATGAAATTCGTTTTTCCACCAACGCTTCCGTGGCGTTTGTTCCCTCCATCAAAAAAACTGGGAAAAAGAAAACGCTGGTGGGTACACAAAATCACCACAGTATGGAAGGCCGCGAACTCGTTAAGTCAGCTTCCATGGATACTTTTTTAGATAACCCTGATTTTGCCAAGGGTGAAAACCACGAACCTCTTGTCAGTCTTTATCCTCCCCTTGCTAAGGGCAACTATGCCTGGGGAATGGTCATCAATTTAAATTCCTGCATTGGATGCAATGCCTGCGTCATTGCGTGCCAATCAGAAAACAATATTCCAGTGGTGGGGAAAAATGAAGTCCGGCGCGGACGCGAAATGCAGTGGCTTAGAATCGACAGCTATTTTGAAGGAGAGCCGGAAAAACCCGAGATCCATCATCAGCCTGTTCCCTGCATGCACTGCGAAAATGCACCGTGCGAGCCGGTTTGTCCGGTCGGCGCCACGAATCACAGTCCTGATGGTCTGAATCAAATGATTTACAATCGATGCGTTGGAACACGTTACTGTTCGAATAACTGCCCTTATAAAGTAAGGCGGTTTAATTTCTTCGAGTATGCAGACAAAAATATTGAATCGTTAAAGCTCATGAAAAATCCAGAAGTGACGGTGCGAACACGCGGCGTCATGGAAAAATGTACTTTTTGTGTTCAGCGCATCAACCACACCACAATCAAGGCCAAAAAAGAAGGCCGCAAGATCGGCGGCAATGAAGTCGTGACCGCATGCCAATCCGCATGCCCGACTCAGGCCATTACTTTTGGCGATATCCAAAATCCGGACAGCCAAGTGGCAAAGTTGAAACAGCATCCGCTGAATTATGGATTACTTGAAGAACTGAATACCAAGCCGCGCGTGACCTATCACGCCAAAGTGAAAAATCTTCACCCGCGGATGGGCGAACACTCTCTGCCCGTTTAAAAAGAGAGAAGAGGAGATGTTTTGAAAGTGTCAGAAGAGACGACTGCCCTTTTACACCGGGAAAAGGCACCGATCGTGGATCCTAAACTGACGGTCGCATCGGTCAACGATAAAATCAGTTCCATTCCGCTTGGCCCGTTGCATAAAGGCTGGGTGTTTGGATTTTTTATCGCGTTTGTGCTTTTAAATGTTCTTTTGCTTGCCGTCACCTGGCTTTTTATCAAAGGAATTGGCATTTGGGGCATCAAAATTCCCGTCGGCTGGGGCTTTGCCATCATTAACTTTGTCTGGTGGATCGGAATTGGTCACGCAGGAACTTTTATTTCCGCCTTTCTCGTTTTGCTCCGTCAAAAATGGCGTACTTCGATTAATCGATTTGCAGAAGCCATGACCCTTTTTGCAGTAGCGAGCGCAGGCATCTTTCCTTTAATCCACGTCGGCCGTCCGATTTTTGCCTACTGGCTTTTTCCCCTTCCCAACACCATGGGAGTCTGGCCCCAGTTTCGCAGCCCTCTGATTTGGGACGTTTTTGCGGTCAGCACGTACGCTACTGTTTCCATGCTTTTTTGGTTTGTGGGTTTGATCCCAGATTTAGCAGCCATGCGTGACCGGGCAAAAAATATTTGGATCAAGCGACTCTACGGCATTTTTGCCCTTGGCTGGCGCGGGGATGCTCAGCATTGGTCTCGATACGAAACCATTTATCTTTTACTCGCCGGCATGTCCACACCGCTCGTGATCTCAGTTCACACGATTGTGTCTCTCGATTTCGCTGTCTCTGTAGTGCCTGGCTGGTACGCCACGATCTTTCCTCCGTATTTCGTTGCCGGCGCTATTTTTTCCGGATTTGCCATGGTGCTTACGCTCTTAATTCCGATCCGAAAATTTTACAAACTTGAAGGCATGATCACGGACAAACATCTTTCCATTATGTCTAAAGTGATGCTCACCGCAGGCTTGATTGTGGCCTATGGTTACATGATGGAAATTTTTAATGCCTGGTACAGCGGCAGTTATTACGAGCGCTATGTGGTTCTTAATCGTATTTCTGGCGTCTACTCTCCCATTCTCTGGGGCATGATGCTTTGCAATGTGATCATCCCTCAGCTGCTCTGGTCACGAAGGATACGAGCCAACACCGTGGTTCTTTTTATCATTTCTATTTTGATCAATATCGGAATGTGGTGCGAGCGTTTCATCATTGTGGTCACTCCGCTTTCTCGTGATTACATGCCTGCGGTTTGGGATAATTACTGGCCCACGCTTTGGGATGTGCTGACTTACCTGGGTTCTTTCGGACTCTTTTTTGTTTTATTGCTTGGTTTTATTCGCGTGCTGCCGCTGATCTCGATTTCAGAAATGCAGCACATGGTGAATCATAAAAAGGAAGATCACTGATCATGTCGCAAGTTCAGGAAAATAAATCCCCTTCGATCTACGGTGTGATGGCAGAATTTACTTCTTCTGATCAGCTTGTGGAAGCGGCTAAAAAAGCACGCGCTAAGGGATATCAAAAAATTGAAGCTTACAGTCCTTTTCCTGTAGAAGAACTGAATGAGGTTTTAAAACTTCATGACAAGCGCCTCCCTTTTCTTGTGCTCATGGCAGGCATCTGCGGGGCTCTCACAGGATTTGGATTTCAATATTATGTTTCGGTCATTGCTTATCCGATTGTAGCAGGCGGAAAACCCTTGAACAGCTGGCCTGCTTTTATTCCTGTCACTTTTGAACTTACGATTCTCTTTGCTGCAGCGGCTGCGGTATTTGGAATGATCGGAATTAACGGTCTTCCAACGCCTTATCATCCAGCCTTCTCAGCCAAGAATTTTGAACGCGCCACACTTGACCGGTTTTTCCTCTGCATTCGAAGCGAAGATGCCAAATTCGAACCTAAAGATGCACGTCAATTTTTAACCACCTTAAAACCGGAATCCGTGGAAGAGGTGCTTCCATGAGATTTTCTGCTTCGAAGATGCTTCAACTCTTTTTTGCCGGAGCTATGATTTTCACCCTGAGTTCTTGTCACAATATGGAAGATGATGCACGCATGAAACCCTACGAAAAGAGTGGATTTTTCAAAGACGGCATGTCTGCACGTCCTCCAGTGGAAGGAACCGTGGCGCGCGGCCAGCTTCATCAAGATGACCACCTTTACACCGGAAAAATTAATGGCCGATTTGTGAAAAGTTTCCCATTTAAAATCACGGAGCAAACACTTCGCATGGGTCAGGAAAAATTCAACATTTACTGCGCTGTCTGCCATAATCAAACAGGAACTGGCGACGGCATGATTGTGCGCCGCGGATTCAAACAACCGCCATCTTATTACGAGCAGCGCCTGCGCGATATTCCTGAAGGCTATCTTTTTGAAGTGCTGACTTACGGCTTTGGAAATATGCCTCGATTTTCCCCGGAACTTTCCGCCGAAGAGCGCTGGGCTGTGATTGCTTATATTCGAACCCTCCAGCTCAGCCGTTCGGTTTCACTGGATCAGCTTCAACCTGAGGAAAAAGAACTTCTTTTGAATCCTCCTAAAATAGAGAAGAAACAAGAAGCCCATGGTTAATTATTCGGATTTTCCATTTTCAAAAATTCAAAAGATTAGCTCCGTTATCTTTGTGGTGGGCGCAGTTCTGCTTGCCTTTCTTTCTCAAAATCACCAATCTTTTGCGGCCTCCTATCTGATTGCTTTCCTTTATTGGACCGGCGTGGTGCTGGGTTCTCTGCCTGTTTTGATGATCCATAATCTGACCGGCGGAAACTGGGGCTATCCGATCCGCCGCATTCTTGAATCCATTGCACGATTAACCCCTTGGCTTCTGCTTTTGTTTCTCCCGGTTTTGTTTTCTGTCAAATATCTTTACTCATGGATGGATTCGCATCTAATGCAGCACGATGCCGTTCTCCGAGAAAAAGCCTTTTATCTCAATGTTCCTTTTTTTGCTTTCCGCACTATCATCTATTTTTTTGTTTGGAGCCTGCTTGCTTTTATCATCACTCAAAATTTTCGGATTCACGAAGGACTTCAATCCCGCAGAAAACAGGCCAGCGGAATTGGCATGGTGATTTTTGTCATGACCGTGACTTTCAGTGTGGTGGATTGGGCCATGTCCATTGAGCCTCATTGGAATTCCACGATCTACGGATTTATTTTCATCATCGGAGATACCCTCGCGGGATTTGCTTTTTCAATGCTGATCGCATTCCTGCTTAAGCGCACAAAGGCTATGTCGCAAATCATGACCGCAAACCGCAGTCATGATTTGGGAACTCTTCTTTTTGTGTTTGTGATGCTCTGGGCCTATGTTTCCCTTTCTCAGTTCATTATTATTTGGTCAGGAAATCTTCCGGAAACCGTAACCTGGTATGCCGCGCGTTTTAACGGAGGGTGGTCCTGGGTTGCCCGCTTTCTCGTAATCTTTCATTTTTTTATTCCTTTTTTCCTGCTCCTGATGCGGCCAATCAAAAAGAATCCACGCATTTTAATTTACGTGGTGCTGCTGCTCCTTGGAATGCGTTATGTGGATCTTTTCTGGTTTATCAAACCCGCGTTCTGGAAATCGATTCATTTCAGCGCAGCGGATCCTGTCGCATGGGTCACGCTAGGTGCTTTTCTCGTATCTTTGCTGAGTAAAAAATTAGCCAAAACAAATTTAGTGATTGAAAATGATCCGGTATTGAAGTCCGGTTCTTCTGTTCACTGATTTTTGAAGGAGTCTTAAAACATGAGCCATGACCCTCATGCTTCTGACGAAGCTCAGATTGCTTCCGGAAGCCGCAAGGCGCTTGTCGCTGGTATTTTATTTACAATCGGTCTCGTGATGGTGATCGTTACCATGATCGTCTTGCTCAAGATTTTGGATATCAACTTGTCGCCAACTGCGCCTGCAAATCCAAAATCCGCAGCCGCATCTCCAGCAAATGAAACCCAGCGTGTCCAGCTTCAAGCCTATCCTAAACTGGACCGCCTCCGGATGGAAAAAGAGGCCGCGGAGACACTCAATTCTTATGGGTGGGAAGATCAAAATCAGAAAATCGTACGCGTTCCGATCGAGCGGGCCATGCAGCTTGCGCTTGCACAAGGGTTTCCGGTCAGGACAGATGCCCGGGAACAAATTAAAAGCTCGAGCAATACCACGGCAGCAAATCAAGGTTAATGGTTGCGTCTATGAAAATTAGCGTTTTAACGCGCAGTATTTTTATCACAGGCATTTTGCTTTTTTCTGTGACAAGCTTGCACGCCGAAACACCGGCCGAGCAAAAGAAAATCATGGCCCAGGTGAAAATCGATCAAAAGCTCGGTTCTTCGATCCCTCTCAACCTCAGTTTTAAAGATGAAACTGGCGCCTCGGTTCAGCTCTCGAGTTTTTTTAATCATAAGCCCGTGATTATCACCCCTGTTTACTATAAATGCCCGATGCTTTGTTCCCTCACACTTACCGAGCTGCTTACCGCTCTTAAATCCATTTCTTATGAACCTGGCCGCGATTTTGAAATCGTAACTTTTTCGATTAATCCCCAAGAAACTCCAGAGCTTGCCAAGGTGAAAAAAGCAAATTATGTTGAAGCCTACAAGCGGAGAGGAGCTCAGACAGGCTGGCATTTTTTAACCGGCGATCAAGAGACCATTCACGAACTTACGAGTGCACTGGGTTTTCATTATGCTTATGATGAAAAATCCGGAGAGTATGCCCACGCTTCTTCTGTTATTGTCACCACGCCAACTGGAGTCATCAGCCGGTATTTTGCAGGGATCGGAATCTCTCCTCGTGATCTGAGGCTTGGAATGGTGGATGCTTCTCAAGGAAAACTCGGTTCTGCAGTCGATCATCTTCTATTGATGTGTTATCATTACGATCCAACAACCGGCAAATACGGCCTCGTCATTTCAAAAGTGATTCGCCTTGCTGGCATTTTGACCGCAGTCCTCCTTTTTGGAGGCATCGGGCTCGCGCTTAGAAGTGAATCCCGTAAAAACCAGGAGTCTTCGAAAACTGCTTTATGATGCCTTTGTTGAGCTTATCTTTTCTTCCTGAACAAGCCGCGGTAGCTTCCAAGCCCGTGGACAGTCTTTTTATTTATCTGATCTTCATCAGCAGTTTTTTTGGGTTACTAATTGCGGCCATGATTATTTTCTTTTCCATCCGGTACAAGAGAAAATCTGAATCCGACCGGCCAAAGGAAATTCATGGTAACAACAAACTTGAAATGCTCTGGACCATTATTCCTTTGATCATCTCTTTAACAATTTTTGGATGGGGCCTGGTTCTGTACTTCAATAATTACCGACCGCCAGCGCACGCACTGGAAGTTTTTGTGGTTGGGAAACAATGGATGTGGAAACTTCAGCATCCCTCAGGCCCGCGAGAAATTGACGAACTCCATGTTCCCATCAATTACCCTGTGCGTTTGACCCTAACCTCTGAAGATGTCATTCATAGCTTTTATGTTCCAGCCTTCCGCATCAAAATGGATGCGGTGCCTGGACGTTATACCCACACTTGGTTTCAAGCCACCAAAGTCGGAAAGTACCACCTCTTTTGCGCGGAATATTGCGGCACAGAACACTCAAAGATGATCGGCTGGGTTCATGTTATGAGCCAGGAGGATTATCAAAAATGGATCTCTGAAAGAACGGGACAAACTCCCATGCTTGAACCTGGAGCATCCGCGCTTTCCGAAGGTGAAAAGATCTTTCAAAAATACCGGTGTTTTGCCTGCCATCACGCAGCTGCTGGAGCGCTTGGACCGGATCTTTCCGGGATTTATGGAAAACAGGTCAAACTTCTGGACGGAACCACAGTCACCGCGGATGAGAATTATCTTCGTGAATCCATCAAAACCCCTCAGATCAAAATTGTGGAGGGTTACGCGCCGCTCATGCCCACGTTTGAAAACATCTTAAGTGAAGAACAAATCTTTGCTATCATTGAATATCTTAAAAAATGGAACTCGGGAACGCTCCCCCAGGATGCCGAAGGAACTCAAAGCGCATGAATCCAATCAAAGAAAATTATTTAAACGCTCAGAAATCAATCCGGTCCTGGCTGCTCACAACAGACC
>CAZOOM010000095.1:8659-9306 GCA_964581425.1 uncultured bacterium
ATTGGCGTTCTTTATCTTATTTCGATCTTTGCCTTTTTTATCCTCGGCGGAATTTTTGCGTTGCTCATTCGCTTGGAGCTTTTAACCCCGGCTGGGGACCTTGTCCGTTCAGACACCTACAACAAAATTTTCACCATGCACGGCATTGTGATGGTCTTCTTTTTTCTCATCCCCTCAGTACCAGCAGTGCTTGGAAACTTCCTTGTTCCGATTATGATTGGCGCCAAAGATCTGGCCTTTCCAAGGCTGAATCTTGCAAGCTGGTACATTTTTATTGTCGGCGGTATTTTCTCAATGGTGGCTGCTATGGCTGGCGGCATTGATACAGGCTGGACGTTTTATGCGCCTTACAGCAGCGTCTACTCCAACACCGCGGTCGTTGCCACCGGCGTTTTTATTACTGGATTTTCCTCCATCCTGACCGGACTTAATTTCATTGTCACCATTCATAAAATGCGCTGCCCAGGCCTGACCTGGTACCGACTCCCTCTTTTCATTTGGGCCCATTACGCGACCAGCATCATCATGGTACTGGGAACTCCGGTAGTGGCTATTACTATTCTTCTGGTTTTTCTTGAGCGCGCACTTGGGATTGGAATTTTTGATCCAAATCTTGGAGGCGACCCAGTTCTCTTTCAGCACCTTTT
>CAZOOM010000096.1:0-9052 GCA_964581425.1 uncultured bacterium
GGGCGAAGGTTGTCCATTTAAAAGAAGAGTCTCAAAAGCTGGTTGGCCTTGAAGTTGCAAAAGTCCGGAAAGAGCCGCTTTCTTCCTCGCTTAAGGTTGTTGGCGAAATTGCTCAGGAAACAGAGAAGGTATTTCATGTAACGCCCTCTCAACCGGGTCTTTTAAAATCTTTTTTGAAGCAAGTTGGTGAAACCGTAGAAAAAGGCACTCCGCTGTGCGTGATTCAGACAAAGACAGATGAAACGATAGAAGTTGCATCACCTGCTCATGGAATTGTCTTTGCTCAGTACGTAAAGTCAGGAGAAAAAGTGGACAGCTTGACCTCGATTATGACGGTGACAGACCCCGATCTTCTTCGGGCAAGTTTTAACGTGTATGAAAAGGATATTGCCGGAATTAAATTGGGGCAAAAAGTCATTGTCGAATCGGTTGCCTATCCCAATCAGAAATTCGAAGGAGAAGTCGTTTTTGTATCCCCTTCTGTGGATACCGAAGCGCGTGCGATCAAGATTCGTGTCGATGTGAAAAATGAAGAGCATTTGCTTAAATTTGGAATGTTTGTTAACGGAGAAATTATTTCAGAAAAGAACGAGAAGTATCTTGCGGTCCCTGCTGAAGCCGTCCAAACCATAGAAAATGATGTGGTGGTTTTTGTCAAAATGGGGGATGAAACATTTGGGATGAAAAAAATTAAAGTGAAAACTGAAACTAAGGAAAAGGTTTTTATCGATGTCACTCCTCTTCACGGAGAAACCCCTCCTTTGCAAGAAGGGGATGATGTTGTCGTCACGGGGGCATTTCTTCTTAAGTCAGAACTCCTGAAAGGCGAACTGGAAGGGGAATAATTATGTTAGAAAAAATCATAGCCTTTTCTCTAAAACAAAGATTGTTGGTTATCGTGATGGTGATTGCTCTCGCAGGTTTAGGAGCGTATGCGTTTAAAAAACTGCCCATTGATGCTTTCCCCGACGTTACGAACATTCAGGTCCAAGTGATTGCCGAAGCCCCGGGGCGCTCTCCCATAGAGGTCGAGAAATTTGTTACATTCCCCATCGAAGTCCAAATGACCGGCCTGCCTAAGTTGGTTGAGTTGCGTTCTTTATCAAAATTCGGGCTTTCCATGGTAACGGTTGTTTTCGAGGATAATGTCGACATCTATTTTGCCAGACAATTAGTTCTCGAGCGATTGATTGGCGCTAAAGAGAATCTTCCTGAAGGAGTTGAAACAACCTTGGGTCCCATATCCACGGGATTGGGTGAAATTTATCAATTTACGTTAGAGCGACCCGAAGGAGCTGTTGTTAAAGATAAGATAGAAGACTTAATAGGATTAAGAACCATTCAAGATTGGATTGTTCGCCCGATATTGAAAACGGTTCCTGGGGTCACGGATGTCAATTCATTTGGCGGGTATGTGAAGCAGTATCAAGTCATTGTTGATCCGGAGAAATTGGCGAAATACGATTTGACTTTAAGAGAAGTTTTTGAGGCGATAGCCGCCAACAATAGCAATGCGGGTGGAAATGTTATTGAGCATTCGGCAGAGCAATATTTGGTCAGAGGTTTAGGATTGATCCAATCCATCGACGACATCAACGATATTATCATTAAAGAAAAAGAGCATAATCCCATTTATGTAAAAAATATTGCCGAGGTTAGGATTGGGCCTGAAGTGCGTCAAGGCGCACTAGTGGTTGACGGCAAAGGCGAGGGCGTGGCCGGCATTGTCATGATGCTTCGAGGAGAAAGCGGTAAGGAGGTTGTCGAACGCGTTAAAGAGAAAGTTAACGAGATCAATGCTGGAGAAGTCTTGCCTGCGGGGATTAAAATAAAACCATTTTATGATAGGACGGAGCTGGTAGAAAAATGTCTTGAGACAGTGACCAAAGCTCTCCAAGAAGGCGGTTTTCTTGTTGTCATTATTCTTTTTTTATTTTTCGGAAATATAAGAAGCGCAATTATTGTCGCAATTACACTACCTTTAGCGGCTTTAATGACCTTTATTGCCATGAAACAAATGGGACTTTCCGCAAACCTCATGTCGTTAGGCGGTCTTGCGATTGCCATTGGGATGATGGTAGATGGTACGGTTGTTATGGTCGAGAATATATTCAGGCATTTTTCTGAGAAGAAATCTAGTCAAGGGAATCGTGTTCATATTACTTTGGAAGCAGCGAATGAGGTTTCAAAACCAATTGTTTTTGGTATCACCATCATCATTATTGTCTTTTTACCTTTATTTACCCTTCAAGGAATGGAAGGAAAAATGTTTAGCCCCATGGCCTATACGATCAGCATGGCCTTGTTTGCTTCTCTGATTTTATCGTTAACATTAGCACCAGTACTTTGCTCTCTTTTTTTGAAAGGTGGGACCGAGAAGGATGTTTTTATTATCCGGTGGTTTAAGAAATTTTATCTGCCGACCCTTCAAAAGGCACTCACACACAAGAAAAAAGTTGTTACGATTGCAGTCGGAGCATTTATGCTCAGTTTACTCATGGTGCCTTTTTTAGGAACAGAATTTATCCCCATATTGGACGAAGGGAGTCTGACTCCTCAGATTATTCGTTTGCCGAGCATTTCACTAAAAGAATCCGTAGACATCGAAACGATCGCCCAAAAAATTGTCATGCAGTTCCCCGAGGTTGAAACCATCGTTTCAAAAATCGGGACGGCGGAGATAGCCACAGATCCCATGGGGCCTAATGTCAGCGATCCGATTGTTATTTTAAAACCAAAAAAATATTGGAAAACCGCGAAGACGAAAGAGAAATTAGCGGAAAAAATCCGAGAAGCGATGGCGAAAATTCCTGGTGTTGGATTAAACGTTTCGCAGCCCATTGCTTTAAAAGTCGATGAACTGATTTCAGGCGTAAAATCACAGATCGCCATTAAGTTGTTTGGGGATGACATGGATATTCTTAAGGCCAAAGGGGATGAAATTGCCAAGATTATTTCAGGAGTTAAAGGCGTGGAGGATTTGCGGGTTGAGCAGGTTTCCGGTCAATCCTATGTGGAGGTAAAAATAGACCGCAGGAAAATAGCACGTTATGGGATCAATGTCAGCGATATTCAAGAAATTATTGAAACAGCTGTTGGAGGGAAATCTCCGACAGATGTGTTCGAAGGTGAAAAAAGATTTTCCGTATTGGTCAGATTTCCCGAGGACAAAAGAGATTCCATCAAAGCCATTGAGAATATACTAGTTCAATCTTCGAGGGGTTTCAAAGTCCCTTTGGCTCAACTTGCAACTGTCAGTTTAGTGGAAGGGCCGGTACAAATTAGCAGGGATAATAGTAAGCGGCGCATTGTGGTGGAATGTAATGTCAGGGGAAGGGATATCGGTAGTTTTGTGACCGAATCTCAGGGCAAACTCAAAACAAAATTGAAACTACCTGCAGGATATTACATCACATGGGGCGGTGCATTTGAAAATCAACAAAGGGCAATGAAACGTTTGGGGCTTATTGTTCCTGTGACTATTCTGCTGGTATTTTTTATGCTTTTTTCCAGCTTCAATTCTTTTAAACAGGCGCTTTTGGTGATTATCAACTTGCCGTTTGCCTTGATTGGAGGTATCGCGGCATTGTTTATATCGAGGCTGTATTTGAGTGTTCCGGCTGCGGTTGGATTTATTGCCCTATTCGGAGTTGCTGTATTAAACGGGGTTGTTCTGATCAGCTACATCAATCAATTAAGAAGAGAAGGCATGCCTCTCAATGAGGCTATTACGAAGGGATGTGAGCACCGGTTACGGCCGGTTTTGATGACAGCATCGGTTGCTGTGTTTGGTCTTGTGCCAATGTTGCTTGCTTCTGGCCCGGGCTCCGAAGTGCAAAAACCCTTGGCAGTGGTGGTTGTCGGCGGACTTGTAACTTCAACAGCATTGACGCTTATTGTGCTGCCCGTTTTATATCAATGGTTTGAAAAAGAGGAGGTCGAATTCTAATGAAAGAGATCAGAGCTTATATCCAGCCGTTTATGCTTCAGAAAGTAACTGACGCTCTGCATGAGATCCATATTCGCGGGATGAGCGTTTCAGAAATCAAAGGTTTCGGGAGAGAAAAAGACGCAGCTTATCCGCATCACTCGGGAGATTATGTGGTGGAATTCACCCCTAAAGTGAGAATCGAGATTATCTGCAATGACGATGAAGCGGAAACCGTCATTCAGACGATCCAAAAAACCGCTCACACGGGTCGAAAAGGCGATGGGAAAATAATTGTTTTCAATGTGGAAGAAGCGATTAGCATTTTAACAGGAGACAAAGGCGCTAAGGCGATTTAAGTTTAAATGGTTTCGGAATAGACTAAAACGAATCTGAAAATGAGGTCATGTGAAAAAGTTAATCTATGTTCTTACTTTGCTGGTCTTTTCAGTAGGATGTGCTCATTATAAGAACGATCTGCTCCAAGAAGGAAAGGCGGCCATTGAGGTCATCCCACCAAAAGTTATGGTCAAGATTTCGAATGTGCATGTTTTAGGAAAAGAAGATGGTGTCAAAGTGGTTGGCTCTGTAGAACGCACCGGCCTTGGAATACTGAATGGGCATATAGACGTTGCTGTTTTGTCTCCAGAAAAGACTGTTTTGGGACTGGTGAGCGCAGAATATTCTCCAAGTTTTCAGCAGCTATCTGTCCGTCGGCGAGTTGTAAGACTATCTTCTTTTTCTGTCGAGTTTTCCGACACTCTACCTGCCGGCTCTGTCGTTAAAGTCGCGTTTCACCCAGAAAAATTGGGCAATGCCGTCAACTATGAACACATATTCATATGTTGAGGAGTCAAAATGATCAAAAAGATAAAAAACAATAACGCATCTTGCGAAATTTATTATGTGAACGAAAAAAAAGTGAACGCTGTAAGAAAGACGATCAAACCCGATGAAACCATTGTAAGTCTTGCGCAGACCTTTAAAGTGCTGGGAGATCCCACGAGGACAAAAATCATCTCCGCCCTTTCGAAGGAAGAATTGTGTGTATGTGATATCGCCAATCTCTTAAGGGTCAGCCAATCGGCCACCTCTCATCAGTTGCGCGTGCTCAGGAACATGGATCTTGTGCGATATCGAAAAGAAGGCAGGATCGCCTATTACTTTATTGATGACGAACACATCAAGAACTTATTTGCCGAAGGGTTGAGACACGTAGAGGAACGGTAAATTTTTTTAATATAAATATGAATATATGTTCATATATAAAAGATAAGGGCTGAGAAAAATGTTTGAATCGTTTGTGGTTATGTTAAGAGAAGGGATCGAAGCCGCTTTGGTCATCGGGATCATTATGGTAGTGCTGAAGCGAACAGGGCGGCGCGATCTTGAACGCCCTGTTTTGTGGGGCCTCGTTCTTGCGGTCATTGCCAGTATCGGTGCGGCGGTTGCGCTCAACCGTCTCCCGCTTAATGAAGAGGCTTACGAAGGATCTCTCTACATGGTTTCCGCACTCTTTGTTGTTTCCATGATGTGGTGGATGCATCAGAAAGCTACAATGTTGAAAAGTGAAATTGAAAAACGGGTGTTCAATACAGTTGAAGCCACGGCTTCAGGGCGAAGCTTAAAGGAGGCGTGGGGGCTTGGCGCGTTTGCCTTTCTCATGGTTTTTCGTGAGGGAGCCGAAACCGTGATGTTTCTGAGCGCGGTCAATCTAACGACGGACGCTGTGCTCAGTTTTATTGGGACAATGCTTGGGTTGGTTTTAGCGATCGTTTTTTGCGTGATGTTCATTCAGGGAAGTCTTCACGTCAACGTGAAAAGGTTTTTTACAGTGACGGAATGGGTGCTTGGGATTTTTGTCCTACAGCTTGTGATCAATGGTTACCACGAATTCTCAGAAGCCGGGATTCTTCCTGCGACTCAAGCCAGCATGGCCTTAGTGGGTCCTGCGGTGCGCCACAACTCGCTTTTCATTCTGGCCTTGATCGCTCTTCCGCTTTTTATCTGGCTGACTCGCGAACAGTCAATCCCAAAAACTACCGAAGAGATGTCTAGCGTAGAAAAACGTTTAATTGAATCGAAAGCACGGCGCGATCAAAATTACCGATACGGCGCTGTAGCAAGTGCGCTTGCCATCCTATTTTTTATCGGTGTTGTTTATGCGAGGGATCTTGCACCTAAAACTTTACCTCTCCCTGAACTTGTCATGAGCGAGGGTGGTTTTGTCACCGTCCCATTGGAAAAACTCGGAGATGGGAAACTCCACCGTTTCGGTTATCTTGTGAGCGGACGAACGGTGCGTTTTTTGGCAATGAAAACCGAAGATGGAAAATACCGAACAGGTCTTGACGTATGTAGAATTTGCGGCGATTTCGGATATCTCCAAGAAGGCGCCAATCTTATCTGCCTCAATTGCGCGGCTGAAATTGCTCCTTTAACGCTTGGGCATCCGGGAGGATGTAATCCTTTGCCGCTTGAAAGCACCGTAAAAGAAGGCAAACTTCTCGTTGCGGTAAAAGATCTGGAAAGTTCTGCTTCCCAGTTTCACGCGCAATCCGCGAAGGAGGACGTTGATCCTGTTTGCGGGATGCGCGTCAAAATGAACGAATCTGTGGCTTTCGAAACCGTGAAGGGGAAAACTTATTATTTTTGCAGCACCAAATGTCAATTGGCATTCAAGGCCGATCCATCCAAATTTGTTAAATAATAAATGAGGTTTCATGTTTTGGCGAATTTTATTTGATTCGATAGTTCGGAGGAAGTTTCGCAAAGGGCTTGCGATCTTTGCCGTATGGATTGGGATTGCTCTTGTGGTTGGGTTTCTCGTCCTCAGTATTGATACGGGGGACAAGATGAATCGCGAACTGGGTTCGTTTGGGGCTAATATAAAAGTCACCCCTCTTTCATCCTCGATACCCGTAAGCGTTGGTGACTACTCATGGAAGGCCTCTGCTTATCTGGACGAAAACGCTTTTCCTAAACTGAAGGAAATCTTTTGGCAGAATAATATTATGGGAATCGTTCCGCGTCTGTGGGCGCAAGGCCAGCTTAATGGAACGAACGTTCCTCTGCTTGGGTTGTGGCCAGAGCGCTCGATTTCTCTTGAGAAGGGTAATGTTTTTGTGACCGGCGCACGCTACGTTTATAAGCATTGGGCGATTCAAGGAAACTGGCCTCTTTCCGGGGAACAGAATGCCGGTCTCATTGGACAGGCCCTTTCAAAAAGATTGGGGATTTCTCCGGGAGACCAAGTCGAAGTGAAGACTGGTACAGATTCTCTTAGTTTCAGAGTTTCAGGCATTGCTTCGACAGGCAGTGAGGAAGATTCCGCCGTTATCCTTCCTTTGGAAATAGTTCAGAAGCTGACAGGACTTCAAGGTAAGGTTTCGGAAGCAGATATTAGCGCATTAACCACACCTGAAAATAAATTGGCCGAGAAATACCGAATCGATCCGAATTCGCTTACAAGCGCTGAATATGAGCGCTGGTATTGCACCCCTTACCCTGAAAATGTCGCCTCAGGGATTCAAGAGACGATTCCGAACTCGGCGGCGCGAGTTGTCCGCAGAATTTCTGAAACACAAGGCGCTGCTCTGACTCGTATTAAAGGGTTGATGGTTTTGTTGGCGATCTTCACATTGATTTCTTGCTGTCTAAGCATTATGGGGATTCTCGCCTCCGCCGTTTTAGACAGACGCTCTGAAGTAGCGCTTCTTCAGGCCCTGGGGGCAAAGCGTATAAATGTATTAGCCCTTTTCTTGGTTGAGGTCGCGTTTTTGGGAATCCTCGGCGGACTTCTGGGAGGCATTACAGGTTCTTGGGTGGGACGGGGACTCGTCGAAGCGATATTCGGCGCAAAACCGGATAACCATTTGGCGCTCGTCATTCTTTCTCCCTTTTTGGGCCTTCTTGTTGCATGGCTTGGGAGTTTAGAGCCAATCTGGAAAGCGCTCGGAGAGAATACAACTCAAGTCCTTCATGGAAACTAACAATACGGAACCCTCAAGGTTCCGAGAAGTGGTGCCGGAATCAAGGGATTCCGGCGCTGAGGAATAAATATTATGATTGGGAAGATGATCCGGAAATCTTTACTCAAAAATATCAGAATAACCGCATGGACATTTGTCACTTTAACGATCAGTGCGGCGCTCGTCGCGATGTTTGCCACCGTTTCATTTAACATTGAGAAGAGAATGGGCAGTGCTTTAAGAAAACTCGGCCCTAATGCCGTTGCTGTTTCTCGTTCGGCGGAAAAAGAAAGTCACATGAGTTTGGCTGAGTGGGAAACATTTCGGGAGCTTATTAAAAAAGAAAGTGTTCCTGTCGCAGAAGTGTCCTTGGATGTTGTGACTGTTCAAGATACGCCGGTCGCGCTTGCCGCATCAGATCCTGAAGCGCTTGCTCAAATGACGCCTTACTGGGTCGTGAAAGGGCGCCGGATTCATAGTAAGGATGAATGTTTGGTCGGCAAACGAGTCGCTGAATTGTTGAAATTAAAACCCGGTATGTTGGTCACGATTGACCGATCATCCGGAGCAAAGAAGGCAACCAGTTACACGATCGCAGGCGTTCTCGTTTCAGGAGATGAAAATGAAGATCGAATCTTTATCCCATCGTCTGCCGAAACAGTCCAGCACAGTTTTACCTTTGCGCTTCTTTCTGTGCCGGAAGGTGAAAATGGCATTAAAAAACTCAACCGACGCTTGATGGATAGGCAAAGCAAGATCGAGATCAGGCCGCTTCGCGAAATCGTTCATGGCGAGGAAGCGACGTTAAAAAAAGTCATATTACTTTCCAGCACATCTTTAATTGCGGTACTGATTTTAACCGTCCTTGGTGTTTCGTCCGCTTTGCTCTCCCGTATCGTAGAGCGTCGAAAAGAGTTCGCGCTTCTTCAAGCGATTGGGGCAACTAAGCGCTCGGTCGTACATTTTTTGTTCCTTGAAGGAACAGTGCTTGCGATTTGTGCTTCTATAGTTGGGTTTGTTGTCGGGACTTTGCTTTCTGAAGTGGTGGTACGGCAAATATTTCATGTCTCGGTGAGGCCCGAAATGATCGCCATTCCGATCACGTTCATCGTGATTCTTGCGGTTTCATTTATAGCGAGTAGCGCCGGAGTCG
>CAZOOM010000097.1:0-8623 GCA_964581425.1 uncultured bacterium
AGTCTGGAAGATAGTTGTCAGTGAGCGGTTGAGAATAAGAAGTAATAATCAACGTATGGGATCGTGCTTTTGATGGAGTTTGTACCGCAACTTCAAGCGTTTTTGTTTTTAAATTCGGTTTTACAACGGTCTCACGTCCTGTCTGTTTATTCGTAAAACGGCTTGATTCGTGATAGGGAGTTAGTTCCGCGAGCGAAAAATCTTTTGGATCCTTTTTTGAGTCATGGGGAACACCTGTAAAAATATGTGTCGCGATTTGTAAAGGCTTTTTGGTTTTAGGATCAAAAATGGTTTGGGTCAAAGTCACAGTCCCATTTTCATTTCCGTCTTTATCTTTTTGAATGTCTGAAAAACGTGTTTCACGTTGCAAACGGTCTGTCCCAATGCTGCTGATTTGCCAAGCCTTCGATTGATCGGTTTTTTCTGATTTATCTATCTTTCCTGCTACTCCAGCCGTAGTTGACGTAGGCAGTTGAGTCGTCTCCATGCCTTTATCCTTTTGAGGGATGGAAGCCTCTCGTAAAGTTACCATAGGGCCTTGCAAAAGCCGGCTTTTATTTGCTTGATCGTCGGAAGGAAGATTGCCCGTCAGTGGAGCCGGCGATGAGGTAGGAGTTGCAGTTGCAGGAGGCGCTGCTTTTGGAACTTCCGGCTTTTTCGGTGGAGGTGGAGCTGCAACATCTGAAGTCTTAGTTCCCTTGCCTGAGCCAAGCGGAATCCACGGAATTTCAGATCCGCTATTTGTTAATTCGTGATGAGCTGCACGCGTTCTTTCCTGAATGACATCATTAGCCTGAATCTCTGGTGGCAATGTTTCCAGATATTCACGAAAAGCTCGGTAGAGTTCTTCTGCTTTTTCAAGTTCCTTATCAGATTTCAATAAAATCTGGGACCACATGTCGGTAGTGCGAGATGTTGCAATGGATAGTGCTGCGCGTTGTTCTAGCGTAAGCTGCGGTGGTGTCGGTGTTTTATCAATTTCCGCATCGGCAACAAGTCCCAGAACAACGGGCGCAACATCTTCTGGAGTTAACGGAAAATAATATGTGAAGCGGTCACTGCCTTTTACTTCAGTAACTGCTGGCAGATGCGGAGCAATCTGCGTGCTGATGGCTTCAATTTTGCTTTGATAAATGGGCAGCAGCCTGTCAGGGTGTTTTGAGGCTTCGCTTTGTGCGTCATTCAGTCGTTTAAAGGCTTCTTTGTAGTTCTTTCGTTCAATCGCAATTTCTGCTTTTCGCAAATTACGGGCAACAATCGCGGAAGACTTGGAAACGTTGAGTTTTATTCTTATATCATCCACCGAAGCAGCGTTTTTCTGTTGATTGGCTTCTTGAATGCCGGCATCAATGAATATCTGGGCTCCCAAAATCTGACGATCAATAGCAGCGATTTTTTCTGAATAGGATCGGCTTAAAGCAGGATGCTGATCTAAAATCTTTTTTACATTTTCCAAATAACGCGTTGCTTCGTTAATGCGTTTTTCTCGAAGGGCATCTTGGGCACGGCTGAGGTATCTATCAATGCTTCTTCCCTGTTTATCCAATTCTCTCAACTGTGCTTGGCGTGTTTTATCAGCGTCAATCAGGGCTTGAGTTTTTGCGACCAGAAGAGTTAATTCACTCAGAGAGCCTTGGTATCTTTCTCGCAGCGTTGCATTGCGGTGACTTGCGCGTTCTGCAAGACCTAAATATCTGTTTGCGTCATTAAGATGATTAAGCTCCAAGGCACTTTTCGCTCTGTCTAAATAGCCTTCAATACTTCTTCCCGTGACCTGAAGGGCTGGTTTGAGTTCGACTTTGCCAGCAGCAATGGATTCTTGAGGAAGCTGATCAATCGAAGCAACTTGTGATGCGACAGCTGGAAGTGGTTCAGGTTGAGTTCGTACAATTTCAGCTGGCATGTCCACTTTAGGAACGATATCAATGGCAGCTATTTGTGTGACAGGTGTTACTTCAGGAGCTTCACTTGTTGTCGGCTTTGGTTTGGCTGCAATTTCTTCGCTCGTTTTTGGTTTTGATGGAACTTCAGTTGCAGCTGCTACCAGCGGTTTAGCAGCAGATGGCGCTGGTTTAGGAGCCGTTGCTTCTGTTATTTTCTGCGGTAAAGGCTGGGTTGTCAGTGAATCGGAAGTAACTGGCCCGGGAAAAGTTGAAGATAATTCTTCCCACGCGGCGTTATTTTGTGCCGCGGGCTGAAGCGGCGAATTTGTAACGCTTACTGTACGAGGTGCAGCTGACGGACTGATAGTATTTCCAGATGCAGCTATGTTGGATTGTGTCAGGACCTGTGTTGCGAGCAAAGCAGGTTCGTATACTTGAAGATAGAGAATCGCATTTTGATGGATTGATTGAATCTCAGGATCATTTTTAAATTCATTAGGCAACTTCGACATTTCTAATTCAAGGTTCTCAAAGGGAATTCTTAGACTCTCACCATGGCTAGATATCACCACCGCGGAAACCAAACCTGCAATCAGCATTTTTGCTTCCATAAGCGTGCTCGGTGCTTCCCGTTGTTTAGTCATTTCTCGAGCTTTCTCTGGCGGTCGGGAAGCTTTTTTGGGTGTTTCCGCAATTTTGGACGGAGCAGGCTGCTCGGTTTTTACTGTATTGGATTCTGTAGGAATGCTATCTTTAGGTTCGCGCGTAAGTTGTCCGGAATAAGTCGCAAATGTTGGATGGCCCTGAGCATCAGTTTTGATAAATCGAGTGGAAACAACGCTGCTTTGGCCGCGATTGTCAGTCAGAATTTCCCATTCAAAACCATGTTTGATATTCAGGCGATTTTGGGCCATGAGTTTAAGGTATGTGAGCCAATTCACCTGTTCACTGAGCCGCGGGTTATTGATTTTCTTATCAAGTTCTGCAATCTGGCGTTCAATAATCATGCTTTCAACACGGTCATTACGGGCCTCCACCCAGTGGGTCAATGCCATGTCTCGAGGCAAGTAAGTGAGTGGTGCATGGATGGTTTTATTGAACAATTGAAGCAGCGTGACTTCAATGAGTTCAGAACCTGGCTCAAAAAAATGAATCGGGATATCTTTATGGAATATTTCGAGAATAGCGTCATGAATCCATCCATCCATTTTTTTAAAAAAGGCAAGCGCGGCTGGAATTTCAACTTCGAGCAAAATTAAACTGAGACCGCTTAACAAGGCCTTGGAATAAAATCCTGGTTCTGTGAAGACGCGCCGTACGGCCTGCGCATTAATGCCTTTAGCGCTTTGGACAGCTTGAGCTGCTGAGTTCCTAGTTGCTTTTAAATATGACTGCTGCTGTGCGCTGGATTGAGCAGAAAGTGAACCCGAAAGCTCATCAAGTTGTTTGCGAAGTTCGTGGATGAGTCTTAAGATTTCAATGCGCTCGGCTGCCGAGTAGTCGAGGGTATTTGCCTGCATGTTCGTTTCAATCACTTCTAAAACACAGCGAATACTCAGAATGGTGGAGGATTTGTAAATTCCTTCTTGTGTTAGCGCCGAAAGATTGCTGGCAGCCCATGAAAGTCTGTGGACCATGTCGGGATATTCAACTGAAGGAAGCTCCTGTCCCTGAGCGTTGGCTATTTGAAAAGTAAAGAAATTCCATGTTCTAGCACTCTCTTGGATATCTTCCTCTGATATCCCCCTAAAGTGTTCGAAAAGACTTCGGCTATGTTCCTTATGTGGATTAATGATATCAACAGGAGTAACTCTTCCCTCTTGACCATCGCTTGCTGGGAAAATCGTGTAAACCGGTGCATTGGGGTCAGTTTCTGTTTGGACCAAAACGCCTGCTTTTCGAAGCGGGTCGATAAAAAGTTTTTCGCGACGCAATTGATTTCGCTTTTCAAAATACATTCCACTGAATGTCAAAATACCTCCAAGGAAAACAGAGCGTATGGCAGAAATCACGGTGAATGGAGGAATTGGTTTTCCAAAGATGGCCTCGGTGTGAAGCGTAATGCTTCCCTTCGCAAAAAAATCAAAAATTGCCTGAGGAATTTGAAACAAGGAAGGATCAATGTAAGCGCCAATGAGAAAAAAAGAGGCTGCAAGGCCCAAACCCAGGAGAATTAATCCCGCGGCTTTCCAACCCATGTGCGATTTTTCTTTATAAAGGGACCATCCGATGAATGCGGCCAAAAGTGTGATGGACAGCATGGCTCCTATCGGACCGAGATAAAGGAGAATGCCGGCAGCTGTGGATTTAAGCGCGAGTCCGCCGCGGCCAAACACAAACCATTGATAAAAACCTCCAATGGGGTTAGAAATATCTGCGAGCATGTGCTTGATGAAACGAGTAGTTGGCTTGCTGCTGGGATTATCCCGCATTTCAAGGGTTTGTTTAAATCTGATTGCGAGTCCAGGTTTTTTTGCTGTGACGGTAATAATTTCCTGCTTCAGCCGAAGATGAAGTGAGCTTGCTTGTGTTGGATTAATCTTTCCAGAATTTCTGAGTCCGATTAAAAGCGCCTCGGCCCGGTCAAAAAGTTCCTGAGGGTTTGCTTTTTTATTTTTTAAAGCAGTCTCAATTTCAGAAAAAGTATTTCGAGCAATCCCCGTTTCAGTGGCCAAATCATCGAGATAGTTTTTCAAGGGCGTGGGTGCCAGAGGCTGAATCGTGCTTGTCATGATTTGGGCCAGCCGTTCCAAGTCCGGCGTTCCATCGGGTTTGACAAAATAAGTGGATTGGTAAACATAATCAAACTGATATTTGGCAAAGTAGACGAGTTTTTGGATAAAGGAAAACATCAAACGCACAAAGAAAATCACCGGAACAATGAGAGGGGCCGGGAGAACCATGACCACGGCTCTCCATTTTTGAGAATTCCAGTGGGCCTTTACGTTCTCACCCCAAAGGAGGGCCTGGTGTCCCAATTCTTTAGAGGCGTATTCCATGGCGATCAAAATGAGAGCAGTCACTCCAAAAATTTTCAAGACTCCAAAAGCAAGAAGTGCAGGTGAAAAAAAGGCGAAAGCAGCTGTGAGCAGAGCGGCACCGGCGACCGCAATGCCAAGTCCAATTTTCCGCGATAATTGGTCAGCCTCTCGTCCGTGACTCGCTGGATGAGCAAGCGCAGCTCTGGCTCGTTCATCCTGCTGAATATTGCCTTTGTGCAGCGCAAGCACGAATTGGCGTAACTCTTCTATTGTAAAATCTTCGAGTCGAGTTGCGCCCTGCGGATGTTGACTTGAGAGATTTTGATTTTTGATAAGGAGTGCGATCAAGCCTTTTTCAGACCCTGATGTTCCCTCTTGAGTTGTTCCAAGAAGTTTCCATCGAATATAATTTGCCAGTTTGGTTCTATTCTCGGGCTTGTCTTTAAGGAAAAATAGATTCGCGAGGTAGAATCTTCCGATTTGTTTAGCAGATTGAAATCGAGTGATTTTCGGGCGGACACTGCCCAAGACCGTGACTTGTGAAGCGCCTTCTTTTTCACTGCTCAAGAGATTTCTGACTTTGCGTAATCCCTCAAGCGGAAGATTGAAAAACCATGAAATGCCTTTTACAGGCTTTGAGTAGCTTGTCTCACTAAGTTGAATGCTCAAATCCTGACTTGCGTTCTTAAGGTCAACAACTCGGAAAATAACATAGCGGCTCATATGAAGATAATCTTTGACAACCATCCGCATCAGTCCAAGGCCTCTTTTTTTGAGACCCTGCGCTATTTTATTCACATTCACTTGCAAATCAGTTTGAGTTGGATCAAATGCCTTAACCTTCTCAGGATAAAGATCTCCATTCGCTATCACTCGGACCTTTGACCCCGTGATCTCTTCCTCATGCTTAGGCAATCGATCAACAAAAGCTTGTTGTTCAGGAGTTAAATTTAGAGCAGATTCAGAATCCGGAATTGCCCGCAGTTCAGAACGACCTTGAACATTTACAGGCAGTGTGCCCTGAGTCACAATCGCAGCAGGACTTAACGTTGTTTGTTTACCCGGAAGTTGATCGCGAAAATGGCGGCGTACTGGTTTTGCTGCTTCAATTGGATTTCGAAGTTCGGTGCGTTGTCCGGGATTCATGAGCGCTGGAGGAATGCGTTCACTTGCGATAACGGCGGTTACAAGTTCTCTGTCACCAAGCGACATCCAGATTCCGCTTCGAGGCAAATTGAAATTAGCCCGCACTTCGTTTCGTTTTGAAGGTAAAACCCAGCCTGTTAAAAGAACTTGCGACTGACCTGCGATGGGTGCGATTGCAAAATCTCCAGCAGCGGTGCTTGCACGTGAAGAAGGTTCGAAGGATCCAATAAATTTCCGAACAGGAGCTTGCAAAGAAACTGGGAGCGTTTGGGTTCCAGTTTTCAAATCTTGAAACGAATCCGACCCTTGAACGGCTGCAAGTGCAGTCAATGAAATGAGCCAAGCCGCAGATCCTCGAACTGCCGGAGGTAAATCTTCAAGGCTCGTACTTTTCTGAAGCAGTCTCAGGAGTTGGAGGGTTTCATCTTGGGTCAAAAACGTGTGAGGCGCAGAAAGCTGAAACCTGGGATCATTTAAGGACGATGCGTTTTTACCAGACAGATAGGATTGAATCAGATTCTCTTCAAGCTTGGTTGAAGATTGCCGCATGGCTGATTCATATAGTCCTGCTTCTTTTTTAGCCTCGATTTTTTTGATCGCTGGAGTAATCACAATGTAGGAGTAACCCGCATCTTTGAGAAAATGCTCAAGGCCCGGTGTGTGAAATCCGCCGGTTACAACCGCGGCAATGTTTTCGTTGGAGGCCTCAAATTGGGACACGGTATTTTGAATGAGTTTAGGATCCCGTTCGAGTGCGAGCGTGTAAAACTTTTCAAGCATGGGCAAAGCTTGATCGAGCCGATCCAAATTCTGTGGCATGGCTTCTTCAAATCGAAAACGCGCCATTTGAGGTTTAAGATATTCAGCAATTGCTGTGGAGGAAAACAAGGCGCGCTTCGCTGAGAAGAACTCAACATCCTGCGGTGTTAATTTGAAATCAGTAATTTGACTTAAGATTTGATCGACTTGAAGCCATTCATCAAGTTTGCGTTCCTCATTATTTCTAAAAAGTTTTTCTTTGATTTGATTCTCGATCGAAGTCAGCTCATCGAAAATTTCAGTATCAATCGAGGAAAAAAGACGAACAAATTTTAAGTACGTGCGTGTCGCCTCAAAATGTGGGCTGAGTTTTCCTGTCTGTTTGGAACGGTCGAGGATCGGTGCGCTTACATTTTCAAGATACTGGTAATAATCCGTACGCGGCGTCTTCCCCATTTGATAATTGACAGACTGCGCAAGAAACTCTGACAGTTTTTCACGAGGCAGGTTTTGTTTGAGTTCCTGGATAAATGCCTGAATTTCTTTTTCAGGATTTTCCAGATTCAGATCTTTTTCAATCTCAATTAATTCGGCAAACGATTGAAGCTGAGGATAAATTGAGGTTGAGATTTGAAGATTTCGGGCTTGTTTGATAACCGATTGAATGTAGGTGTTGAATTTAGCACTGTCTTGCTGAAAATCCAGTTTGGATCGATAAAGTGTCTGCAAGGACTCAGAGAAAACATAGCGTGATAACTGTTCAAAAATACGGTGAAGACTGAGAAGCATGGGTTCGATGGTTGACTTGGAATCTAACGCAGACAAATAGGCTTGCCGGTTTGCTTGATAAAGCGCATCATCTTCTATGCCGTAAAGTTTTGCATCTTGCAAATCCAAAACCGATGCATATTCCGGACCGCTGAGTCGTCCCCGGCTTAGAAAATAATCAGCTACTTTGCGAAGATCCTTTTTGCTTGGGAAGAAATGATAAATCTTTGTTTCTAATTCGCCTGAGGCGCCTTCAAGATAAATAGATTTAAGTGCGTGTTCTTTTCCAAGAACAGACAAGATCGAAGCCATATTACGCTGAGCATCTTCGTTGATGTGGGCATCTTGAATATGAATGATAACCTTATCTTTTTGTCCAACATGAAGCGTTTTGATTTGGCCAAGTTCGGACGCGATTTTAAAAGACGTGATCCACTCATTGGGCGAAAGAATTTTCTTAGCGGCAATGTTCGATCCAATGACAGAGGCGTCCGAGCTGATTGATGAATTTGAAATTGAGCGGTAGGTGTCGGCCCATCCAAGTGTCTGAGACGTGAAAAAAAAGCAGGTTGCTGCCGCAACAATTCGGAGCCACGGTTTAAAACCGTTGGATTGCCATAAGCTCATGTGCGATCAGCTTCCTTTCTTTGTCAGCGTTAGGTGAGGGTGGATATAAACTTACGTATTATTTTGTTATCACAAATCTTTTAATAAGATTTAAGCTACAAAAAGAATACTGTATAGATAGTGTAGTGTCAAGTGCAATTAAACAAATTTAATATATATAACCCCAATAGATGAATAGAGATACAAAATAGTTAAGAATGTTATAAAGTGCCTATTATTAAGGCTTAAAAATCATGCAATCTATATCATGATAACTATTTAATGTTAGCGCGAAGCTCATAGTGATCAAATTGAGAACGATTGCTTTGCCACTGTCCCACTTTGTACAGGTGATGAAATACACTGAAATTCAAAGATCCGGGCCATTTGCTAGTTGGGTGTGTTGCAAGCAGAAAAGAATGTGATGAGTGATGAGTTGAAGTGTGAAGAGTTTTCGGAAAGAGAGCGACGTCGGACACG
>CAZOOM010000098.1:0-8622 GCA_964581425.1 uncultured bacterium
CAATAGTGATCATAATATGAAAGAATCATCAAATAACGATTAATAAAAAGAGTAACTGCGAATGAGAGATAGATCAAATCAATGACATTACGCTTATGCTTCTTATCGTAATAGTTATGATTGATTAAATTGCCAGTGACGTAACCGTACAGAACCGCACTTACAAAATAGATCATTAGAATGGAGTAACCAGAAGGACTTAAAGATTTCATCCAAGAGAGCATGGTCCCACCTACTCTGGTTTATTATGAGAAGAACGTTGCTTGAGGAGCATCATCCTGTCTACCGTCCGTTTCATTTCCGAAAAGGTGAACGGCTTAAAAATAATATCCGTGACTCCAGAATGTCGAATTCTTTCTTGATCGGCATCACCCTTGAGAGCAGTCACCGCGATAATCGGCAGATCCTTGAATCTGGGATCCTGTCTAACAAATTTCATAAATTCAAACCCATCAAGTTCTGGCATCATGAAATCTAGAAATACTAAATCCGGATGCTCCTCAACAAGCTTGGCTCCGGCAGTGAATCCATTCGAGGCTTCAATGACGCTGACTCCGGGAATTGAGGTCAAAATGTCATGAAGAATTGCCAATAAATCTGGCTCGTCATCAACGGCTAAGATGACAAAATCTTTTCGCGAAGTAAGCTCATCTTCTCCTTGCCATGGAAGATTATATTCCTGTGCAAATCTAGCAAGTTCTTCGTGTTCAATCCTGCGATGTCCACCGACGGTTGTGAAGCATTTAAACTTACCACCGTCGATCCAGCGAATCACGGTAATAGGAGTTACACCCAGAAGTCGAGCGACTTCGTGCGTCGTATAGAGGCGCTTTTGATTAGCTGGCTTATCCATGTGACTGCCCCCTTATTGCAAGATATGTTAATTATGTTCTTTTTGTAACTCCAAGATAAAGTATAGATTGACTTTGATCAGAATGCAAATCTATCAAACAATTAATTTTTAGAAGTCTAGGACATCAAAACACGAGGGCGAGAGGCCGTCGCTGAGGAAGTAGTTTTGGATTCAGAAGTTGTATTGCTGACGGCAACCGTTGTGCTGGTTTGAGTTTGGGTTGAAACCGATGAGTTAGTATCTGATGAAGAGGTATCAGATGCGGAATAAATCGAGCCGAGCTTCATGGTTCGATTTTGCAAAAAAGTCGTTTTTCCAACGGCAGTTGTATCACCACTATTATTGGCCATAGCCGACGAGGTAGAAGTTTGTGAATTTACATTAGAGGTCTGCGATCCGAGCGAGAATCCAGAAAGCAGAGATGTCGACGTATTTGTCGTTGTTGATGAATTGGTCTGAGTCGTGGCTGAGGATGATGACGTTTCTGTATCCGTACTGGAAGCTACAACACCGAAAGCCCAAGCCGCTGAGCACGAGCTTAGGATTAGAAAAATAACCACGATCGGAATGCGCCCTCTCATAAGATAAATATAACTCACGTGAAGAAGAAAAAAAAGAGGCCATACTCAAGGAGCAGGCCTCTTTTTCCAGTCAGAAGGATTGGCAAATTATTCGCTTGAGTGGTTTCGTCGACGCTGGGAACGATCACCTGAATCAGAAGGACTGCTATGTGTCAGTTTAACATCGACAGCTTGCTCACCCTTAGGTCCATCTTTGATCTCGAATTCAACCCCGTCACCTTGTTTCAAGGTTTTGAATCCTTCGGATTGAATCGAACTGAAATGAACAAAAATATCTTTTTCACTGCCTTCGGGCGTAATAAACCCATAGCCTTTCTGATTGCTGAACCACTTCACAATGCCTTTTGCCATTTTCTTAAACCCTTTCTTTTCGAACCTTTCAAGATTAAGTCTCCTGCTCATCGAAGAAACTCAATCAAACCTAAGTTCTTTAAACAGGCGATAGAAAACATATTTTTTCGCCCATTTTTGTAACGGCTAAGAAATTAAATAATTAAGCGGATTTTTTTCGTTCTTCGTAGGCGTTCAGAATAGCTCGCAGCAAGGCAGTCTCAGACTTTTCTTCTATCCATTTCAAGTCAGGCTCACGGTTAAACCAAGTCAGCTGACGCTTTGCAAAATGGCGGGTGTGAACACGGATTTGATCAATTAAAGCAGAAAGCCGAATAGGAGAACTTGCGCGCAAAAACTGATAAATTTCTCGATATCCAAGTGCGAGGGAAGCTGTTTTTGAGAGAGGAGTTTTGGACAATGACCTTGCTTCCTCTAAAAAACCTTGATCAAACATTTTCTGAACGCGGGAATCGATCCTCTGGTATAAGTCCGATCGGTCAAGTCGTATCCCAAGCAAAAGGGGTGAAAATCCATATTCCTTGAGCCCAGAATTTTTAATGTCTATCGAAGAAGGCAGTTGACCTAAGATTTCGAAAATCTCAAGTGCACGCACAATCCTTTTTTGATCATGAGGATGAATGCGTCTGGCTCGCTCTGGATCAATTGCTTTGAGCTTTTGATAAACTGCCTCCAAGCCACTTTTAGAAACTAATGTCTCATATTTTTCTCGAACCCCTTTTGTGTTTTCCATTGGAGGCGGCAACCCTGACAAAAGTGAGCGGATGTAAAATCCGGTGCCACCTACAATTACAGGAACATGCCCGCGGTCACGAATGGCTATCAACTTTGACAGCGTGTCCGTGCAAAACGCATACGATGAATATTCAGCAACGGGATCTAAGATATCAATTAAGTGGTGTGGCACTCTTTTTTGATCCTGGGGCGAAGGTTTTGCGGTGCCAATATCCATACCTCTGTAAACTTGCATGGAATCAGCTGAAATAATTTCACCCTTTAACTTCTCTGCAACCTGAAGAGCAATCGATGATTTTCCACTAGCGGTAGGACCAACAATGAACAAGACCGGACAACTCACATAGTCTCCGGTTTAGAAACTCCCAATAGTGAGAGCCCGTTTCGTAAAACAATGCGGACGGCATCAACAAGCGTTAACCGCGCTTGAGCAAGCGCGGGTTCGTCAGCAAGAACGCGATGTTGAGAATAAAATTTATGAAAAGCTGCAGCAAGTTCTCGAAGGTAGTCGACGATTCGGTAAGGTTCTAGAGTTTCTGCTGCAGAAAGAATGGAGTTTGGATAATCGTAAATTCTTTTGATAAGTTCGATTTCTTCATGTTGAATCAGCAATTCAATATTTGCATCGTCTTGAATTTTTTGAGGTGCATTTCTTAAAATACTCGAGATGCGCGCATGAGCATATTGAAGATAATACACAGGATTATCTTGAGACTTTTGCTTTGCAAGCTCGAGATCAAAATCCAAATGCGACTCGACTTTCCGCATCAGAAAGAAAAATCTTGCTGCGTCCTTCCCTACTTCATCCACTAATTCTTTCAAAGTTACGAATTCACCCGCTCGTGTCGACATACGAACTACTTCGCCATTGCGGTAGAGCGTTGTCAGTTGAACAATACGTACCTCAATCTGCTTTGGATCATGACCCAGCGCGGCACACGCAGCCTTAAGTCGCGCGACATAACCATGATGGTCCGGCCCCATGAAGTCAACAATCCATTCAAATCCGCGCTGAAATTTTCCACGGTGATAAGCAATATCCGGAGCGATATAGGTAAGCTCTCCAGTAGCTTTGCGCACCACTCGATCTTTATCATCCCCAAATTCCGTAGATCGGAACCAAAGAGCTCCTTCAGATTGATAAAGAAATCCGCGACTCTCAAGATCTTTGAAAGCTCCTTCAATGGCGCGGTCCTGGTAAAGAGAGCTCTCGCGAAAAATTTGATCAAAATGAACATCCACGGTATTGAGATCTTCAAGAATCACGGCCATAATAGCGCTTTCTGCATAAGAGCGGCAAAGACGAATCGCTTCATCTTCAGGCAGTTTCGTTAGCGAATCGTTTTTTTCAGTTTTGAGCCTTTGAGCAATCTCGATTAAGTAAGCGCCCTGATACCCATCTTCCGGAAGTGGATATTCTTGACCAAGCGCCTGTCGATAACGCGCCCATAAACTCTTACCGAGCAGGTTCATTTGCCGACCCGCATCATTTAAATAATATTCGGCATGAGGCGCATAGCCTGCGGCGCGTAAAATACGGACCAATGTATCTCCTAAAGCAGCCTGCCTGCCATGAGCAATAGTCAACGGCCCGGTGGGGTTGGCACTGACGAATTCCACACAAACTTTTTTAAGTTTTCCAAAGTCAGAGCGGCCAAAGGCTTCATTTTGTTCACGAACCTTTAAGAGGATTTGATTGAGAGAAGCGCGGGAGAGGAAGAAATTAATAAACCCCGCACCCGCGATTTCAATTTTACTCAAAGATGCCGGAGCTTTTGATTTAAAAAAAGGAAGGAGTTCACTTGCAACAGCGCCGGGTGACTTCTTGGCAAGACGTGAAAGTTTAAAGGCTAAATTTGAGGAGAAATCACCCTGAGCCGGATCCTTTGAAGTCACAAGATCCCGAATCGAAATCGTGGAAATATCCAACTGATTTTGACTGGCATATTCTGAGGCAACTTGTTCCAGCAAATCTTCAATTAATTTCATGACAATCTCGGAGCATCTCCCCATAAACGTTCAAGGCCATAATACTCACGTGTATGTTTGTAAAAAATGTGGACAATGACAACTCCAAAATCAAGCAAGACCCAAAGCCCTTCTTTAAGCCCCTCGCAATGGTAGAGTTTTGCTTTTTTTGATTCGGCAGTTTCAATAATGTGATCTGCCAATGCTTTGACATGGCGGTCTGAATTTCCGTGACAAATGACAAAGTAACGTGCCACGTTTGTGACTTTGGCCAAGTCAAGCACAACAGGATCTTCAGCTTTCTTATCTAGTGCTGCTTCGCGAATCAATAACGCTAGTGATTTAGGTAACATGAGCTTTCCTATCTGGTTTTAGAAGTCCGGCATTATAGCAAATCGCCCATGTACCGATCGAGAGCAAAATAATGGCAGTATTTGACGACCTAAGAGCAAGCAGGAAACTACCGCTGATGCGCGGTTTTGATTGCTGGAAGCTCAATCATACCGTTTTTTATATTGACGGCCGAATGAATCGCGGGATGCTCGGACATGGCCTTGGTAGGATTAATCAAAAGAAGTTTGGTGTACGGCAAACACGCTTTTGATAATTCTGTGGAAGCAAGCCTTCCAGCCCAGGACGGAATATTAGGAACACAAAACCGACGATTTCCAAATCGATCCAGGTAAAGTGGTGCGTCATAGGAAGTGGATCGAGAATCGGGAAAATTTCCGCCTTGGTCAATAGCTATATCAATTAATAATTTCTTATTTCGATGACAGGCAAAAGCAAGAGTATCTTCATCAATAACTTTCGCAGCCCTCTCGCCCATTTTATGCGCACATCCTACCCAGGTATCAAAATAAGGAAGCGCTTCTTTCGCAGCAACATCAATTGAAAAAATAGGTATCCCTTGATTTTTCAGTTGTTCTCTCAGCTCAGGGTTGATTTCAACTAACGAAGGCATTCCTTTGAGTTTTTTCGCAGTCTGAAATGCAGCCATACCCGCAACTCCAGCGCCAAAAATCAAGATGCGCCCCAATGAAAGATCATGCGGAATCAGTGGATAATGGGCCGCCAGTTGGCGCCATTTTTCAAAGAAATTCGGGGCATATTGAATGCTTCCACTCTGCGCTTTTACATGGGTTTGAATGAAAGCAGCATAAAGCGCGCTCAGCGACCCAGCGATTTGACTCATCGGAATCAGAACAGCAAGTTTCCCCTGATCTTTTAAAGTTTCGTAGGCCAGCGCAGTTGCTCCTGATTTTTCTAATGCAGCAACAAGGTCACAGTGTTCCGGAGATGCAAGATGGAGAAAGCAAAACAAAATATGATGAGACTTTAAGAGCGAATACTCCTCGCGCATAGGCTCTTTAACTTTTTGAATCAAAACCGCTCGAGCATAAAGCTCAGTTGCAGAACCTAAAATTTCTGCGCCAGACCTCCGATAATCTGAGTCAGAAAAACCAGAACCTTCGCCCGCGCCAGACTGAACATAGACCGTATTACCAAGATCTACAATTTCTTTGACGGCTTGTGGAATCAGAGAGACTCGGCTCTCCTGAGTCTTAATTTCTTTTGGGATACCGAGTGAAATCATCGGATTTTAGAAGTTGAAAATTTATTGGTAATGGGCATGCGACGGCCAAACCAAGCCTTTTCAGTCACACGCAAGATGGGCGGCGTTTGACGTCGCTTATATTCATTGTGATCGACTCGCTGAATCACCCATTTAATTAAAGACTTAGAGATTTTAAGATGACGCAAGGTCTGATAAATATCATCCGCAGCCATCTGTTTTTCAATCAAACAAACCAGAATGGAATCCAGAACATCATACGGTGGGAGCGAATCCTGATCTTTCTGGTTCGGCCGAAGCTCAGCTGAGGGGGGTTTGGTTAAAGTGGATTCAGGAATGACCTTACTGATTTCATTGCGATAATAAGCGAGGCGATAAACATCTGTTTTATAAACATCCCCAAGAACGGCAAGCCCGCCACACATATCTCCGTAGAGTGTGCAATAACCCATGGCAAGCTCGGATTTATTTCCAGTGGTCAGTAAAAGCCGACCTTCTTCGTTCGAACAAAACATCAAATCCAGACCACGCAATCGCGCTTGAAGATTTTCCATGGAAAGGGTTATTTTTTGAGACTCATATTTTTTTCCATAACGCGATCGCAAAAAGGATTGATAATTATGCTTAATCGGACGCACTTCGAATTCAATGCCTAAAAGATGCGCAAGATCCCGTGCATCTTGCCAGCTTCCCGGACTTGAATAAATACTGGGCATGGTGATCCCTTTAACAGCATCCGAACCAAGAGCATCTACAGCAATGGCAGCCGTCAAAGCTGAGTCAATACCTCCACTCAATCCCAAAACAACTTTAGTAAATGAATTTTTACGGCAATAATCGCGGACTCCTAATTTGAGCGCCTCATAGATATGAGCCGGTTCATTATTGGGATGAAAAGAGATTTTCTCCGCAAAATTATGGGCTGAGATCTGATAATAGCTCATCGTTTCTTGAAACGATGGCAATTCATGCACCATCGCCCCATCTGGGTTTAGGATAAAACTCTTTCCATCGAAAATGAGATCATCTTGTGCGCCTACCTGATTAAGATAAATGGCAGGAATATGATGCTCTCGCACATGCCGCTGCACCGTGTGAAGGCGTTGAATCGCAGCCTCTTTGTGGTAGGGAGAGGCGGAAATATTAATCAGTAAATCGATTCCCTTTTTCCCAAGTTCTTGAACTGGTTTTTTGGGATAACGAGAATCCCAGATATCTTCACAAATTGTGAATCCTAATCGCCAATTTTTAAACTCGATGGGTCGATTTGATGTCCCAGGTTCGAAGAATATATCTTCAAGAAAAACATCGTAGGTTGGCAGCAGTTGTTTCGCATACGAGTAAACGATTTTACCGCGATGCATAAAAACAAGAGCATTGTAATTTCTTTTTAATGCGGGTTGATTTCCAGGCAAGATCAGGCCTAAAACAATTCCGATTTCCAAGCGCTGGGTCAATTTTTGAAGATAGGCAAGACTCTCTTCACTTGATTGAACAAAGTCTTTATGATTTGCTAAATCCCAAACAGGATAACCGCAAAGAGCCATTTCGGGAAAAACAATCAAGTCTGCTTTATTTTTTTGTGCACGGCGAATCCACTCTAGGATTTTTTTTCGATTTGCAGGAAAATCTCCTACGGTGGGATTTATCTGAGCTAGCGCAAGCCTCAGCTTAGGATTCAGCGGTAATGTCATAGAGAGATCTGGTGGACCCGACCGGGATTGAACCGGTAACCTCCGCATTGCGAACGCGGCGCTCTCCCAGTTGAGCTACGGGCCCTTGGTTAAGAATGTTGCGCATTATACATGGGTTTGAAAGATTGGCAAACGCCTAAGCGAGCAGGGGTTCAAGCATTTTCTTCAGATCAGAAAAAACTTGGAAGCGATTCGTTTCATGAAAAAGTTCATGGTAACAATCAGAATAAATGATCTTTGATTTTTGAGGGCTTTGAATAGCTTCAAATATCTTTAAACCGGACGGTAAATGGACAATTCTTTCATCCCCCGCAAAGAGTCCAAGTACCGGAAATGAAAATAAATAAGGCTTTCTTGAGCGGATTGCTTTCAGTTGACGAAAAATCTCCCGTAAAAGTCTGGCAGACATTTTTCGACGAATGAGAGGATCCGAGCTATATTTACGCGTTTCGGATGGATCGTGGCTTAAATATTTAGGCATGACCGGATTTTTATATACAAAATCGGGTGCAAAGTTGAATAGAACCGAATTAATCCAATGAAGCAGGCTTTCCGAATGTAAACCCCAAAGTGGCGCGGATACAATAAGGGCTTTAGCAGATCGAGGATAGTCAAGAAGCCAGGAAAGCGTAATCAGGCCACCTAAACTATGTCCCAAGAAAATAAATCTCTGATTTTCAGTTGCATGTTTCTCTTTTTTCAAAAACTCCACAAAAGACGAGATATCTGTCAAATAATCTTGAAAAGAAGAAACCGAAACCTCCCTTCCTCCGGATTTGCCGCATCCGCGAAGGTCAAATCCCGCAATTGAAAGCGGTAGGTTTTGCAGTTCACTTAATAATTCAGCGTAGCGCTCGATGTGTT
>CAZOOM010000099.1:0-8556 GCA_964581425.1 uncultured bacterium
AGATAAGCCAGCAAAGAAATCAAAGAATTGCCTTTCACTCTCCTTGATCTTAGGCGCAATTCCCAAAGATTTACGCGCTCTGCTAGAGGCATCACCCCAGTGTCCAATTTTCCCTAACTCCTCATCGTCCAGCGATTCCCCATTTTCAATGCGTCTAAGATACTCGACTAACTCAAGAACCGGTCGAACAGCAAAAAATTGTGCTCGATCCGCATTAACTTCACTATCAATGGTGATCTGAGCAAACTCAGGACGTTTCATGATGCGATCTTTTGCAGCTAACATAGTTGCAAATTTTTCGACCGACATGCGCTCAAACTCTTGATTGATTTTAGTTTCCAAACTCTCACGTGTTTCCGCCCGTAACAATGGCTTTCCGGTACCGACGCCAGTCTGATAATTGTTTTTTTGACTCAGCTCAGCTGCGTTGGTAATTCTTGCTAAAACAGAAGCGCCGGAACGCGTCTCCGAACGTATACCTGGAAGATTTGCGACAAAAACAAATCGCTTTGTCCAATCTTTACTAAACCTCTGAGAAAGCAATTGATCCGAATTAAGAATCTCTCCAAGAGAATGATTCGCCATCGCCTCCTCACGTAAAACCGCAACTTGGCTTTGCGCATGAGTTAATAGCGATTCAAAAATTTCTCGCTTTTCAATATCAGGCGCAAGCTGATCAAACACCTCATAAAAGAAATCAGGATCATTAGCTCCATCTAAAAATCGCTCGAACTTAGGTAAGATTGAAGTCTCATTGGCAAGCGACCAAGTAACCGCATTTGCGCGAACCGGAATCCATTCACTCAAGCGGGTAAGAAATCTTTGGAAGGCAGCGAGCACAAGAAATTCATTTGCGGAGACTTCCACCACATTAGCCAACTCTTCTTGAGCGTGAGCCATGACCTCCCTATCAGGAGCTTGACCAGCCTGTTTCGCAGCTTCAGCATTGGCTGCAATTTCTCGTTTCGTATCATTAATAGAAGTGCCATTAAGAAGTGGAATATTCACCACCCAATCAGCGAGAAACCCGATTGGTTGATCCGCTTGGAGAGGAAGATTTACTTGATTCCATTTTGCTTGTCTGGCTGATCCCGCGATGGCATCCACAGCTGGATTACTTCTTGTACCCGAATCTGGATTCAAATATTCTTGAATCGGAGCGAGGCCTGGAATCTCCATTTTTCCTTCGGCATAAAGCGAGGCAGCGGTTTGAATCAAATTAAAAGCCGTATTTTGAGAAAACCTATCGCTCTGAGAATCCACTTTTCCCGCCCTGAAACGGCCTGTCACGTTACGATCTTGCAAAACGCGTTCTCGAAAAACCGCGTTATTCATGAAAAGTTGCTCGAGATCCGCAGGAAGGTTTCCGAAATAAAGCCTGCGTTTTCTCTCGGCTAAACTCGGTTGAGTCCCCAAAGGTAAATGGAGAAAAAGTCCCAGCGTCTCTTTCTCTGTCATTGGCCCTGCAGTCTCATTACCTGCCGCTTGATCACGCATCAATGCGGCAGCGCGCGGCGTTAGCGCGGTCAAATCGCGATACAAAGTTCCTTCATCGGAAAGAAAATCAGACAACTTAGGCAGTCCGGGAATTTCCATTCTCCCATTTTCATATTCCACACGCGCGGCTTGAAGCATGGCAGAAAGCACCTGAGTTTGATACTGGGCAGGGTTATCTAAATCCGTACGAGTCTTGGTGACTGCAACTTTAGTGATGAGGTCTAAATTCCAATAATGGGTTCGCGCGTGCTGCATCAGCCAATCTGGGACAAGTGCAAAAAGAACCGGATGTTCAAAATCCCGAATAAAAAGTTCGTCCACCGTGGTTCGTCCGACGCCTCTTTCACTCTCCGATACTTGAGTTGCACCTGATTGAGACAGAACTTTTCTCGGATCCGCAACCTTCGCTGGTTCATTTCCTTCCGGACTTTCGATCACAATCGAAACATCCGTAACCCCTCCCACATAGCGAGTGAACTGCGAACGTAAATAAACTGCCTGCCAAAAAAGTTCCAGCTCATCCTCATCTTCCACATCCACAATATGCTGGATTTCGGTACCTTGAAATGTCTTCTTCGGATCTTGGTAGTCCATGATGTCATCCAAATAAACATTGGACACATTTTTTTCATGATCATGAATTACTCTCAGTTGAGTTTCAGAGACATCCCCGTCTTTCCCTGTTCTTACCACTACCTGATCTGCATCTGCATAAGTTGTGTTAAATCCAATCCCTGCAAATCCGGCAGAACCCAACATGACAGGTTCGCAACGGGAAAGCGCTTCCTCAACCGCCACATCCGGATTAGGTTCGCTTTGTAAAATCCGAACAAGATCCGACTTTAGTTCCGGAGTCCTGGCGTCTTCACGAATCAGGGTGTTTAAAATTTCATCAGCGCGGTCCTCGGGACTACTGGTTTTGTAAACCACGGCTGCAAGATTTCGCCTCACGGATTTGGTGGTGGCATCAGGAGGCAAGAGCACCGTAACCACGGTTTCTATATTCATGCCCACACTATCACGAATACTTACGACCCATTTCAAGCGCCCATCCTTCGGATCACGCCTGAGATAAATCCTCACATGAATCGTAGAATCCACGTCAGCATGAGACTGGCGAAAACGACGAATGGCATCACGCGCATTTTGAACAAGCTCACGGATCCAAAGGCGCTCAGATTTGTCTTGTTCTGCAATCGCACTCAAAATTTGCCGTCTGCCAAATGGAACTCCAATCCCTGCTTGTTGAGACCTTTCTTTCTCATCAATCAAGGCCTGGCGGATATCATCAAGACCAAGTTGAGCCTCTGGATTTTCGGCGCGCTCCCTTGCTAACCCGATTCGCATCTGCCTTGCCGCATCCACGGCCCAGCCAAGCTCAACACCTTCAGGAAATGCCGCGCGTAAAGCGCTTTGATTAAGAGATCCAGCAACGGGAAGGCCAATCCCAGGATCGTCCTCCTCCTGTAAAAATCCCTGCCCTCCATGAAGAATAATTTCAAGCAAAGCACAAGATTCAGACGAAAGTGGAGTTTTTTCCCGATCAAAACCCGCAAGCAGACTTGCCTTTGTTTTTCGAAACGCATTAAGCGGATTTTCTACTGTCCGTGAATTAAACTCCCCAATCACAGCATCAAACAAAGAATCATCCTTATAAGGATTCATCCCAAAGTAAGCTAAATCTGAAACAAAGGCCATCCCCCAGCTAAATTCAGGAGATCGGATTCCTTCATGAAGGCGACGATCACTGGGAAAATCAATATTTAAAGCCCTGCAAAGATATCTGAAATCCCTCACCGCATCGTTGATGCGTCCTAAACTCATTAGATGTTCTCGTCGATTTTCAAGCTCATGCTTAGCAAAAATAAAAAGCGCTCGTTTTGCCATATCCTTTTCTGGCTCGTTGCGCATGAGACATCTTTGTTCAGCTAATTCAAGAATGAGCAGTTTCAGACGGTTTAGCCGAATGTCATTCTCATCCATTTCTTGATCATATCGAAAACCATCAGGAACAGACTCTTTCATCTCTTTTATTTTCGCCTTAGTCTCCTCCTCAACATAGCCGGATTCAGCAAAATCATTCAGGACATCTTGATATAGATTTAAAGCAGGAAGCAAGTCACGCGCAGTGGGATCGTAGTTTGCGGGCCTTTCCGGCTCTGATGCTACCGAGTCAATGGCTCTTACAACTTCTTGATCCTGAGTCTCTTGACCTTCGGCCAGAACATCATCAATCACATTTCGAATTTCATGATTTTGCTGATTAAGCAAATAAATCACAGAATCAATCAGACCATGATCTGCTGGAGCTTCAGGACGTTCGGAAACAGGAAGCGGTTCCTCCAGTTCGTATCCAAGAGAAGCAAGGAGATCGAGTCTTTGCTGAGGATTTTTTGCGGTGCGAGCAAAACGGAAAAGCCGAACCACGGCATTTTCAGCATCTGGAACTTGTTGATTAAAAATATCATTAGCAACAGTGAACACCGGCAAAACAACCTCCATAAGATCTCTTTCTGCAGCCCAATCCAACAGTTCCTCTCCTGCTGCGATTAAAGCATCGCTCAAACGACTTGGCGCAAAAGGTGAGTTGATAAATCCATGAACCGGTGACCACTCGACATCATCCAAACGATGCCGGAGCCCATACACAGAACGTTCCCATTCTGAACCCTTGTCATCTACTGAGGTGTCAGCCGTTTCTCCACTTAATACCTCCGCACCATGCAGAGTTCCTGGAATCACAGCATTTCTACTGATTCGTTCCACGGCTTGATTAGGCGTCATGGCAAAAAATACTGGCAACCCTACTGGAAGAAGGATTCCCGGTTCAAAGGGCTGCGTTTTTTTAGGCTCCCGCGCCTTAAAGCGAGGTTCCGCAAAAGCCCATTCTTGTCTATTTTCATCCACCAAACGATACGCAGAACGCAAAACCTGATTTCGAGTCACTAAGGCAGCACTATCGAGCCAATCAAAGAACGCTGCATGTTTTCCTCTGATCTTGGAGAATTTTGATTTTGATAAAAAGGCAAATTTCAAGCGAAGCGGTCTGGTGTCACCGCTATCCACGGAAAAATATCCGCTTTGAACTTGACGATGAGCTGTTCCTATATGAGCCCGTAGAATGGAAGTCGCAATGCGATCAAAAAAATCAGTGTCTGTCACATGGCGAGACACAAGTTGCACAGAAGAAAAACGCATTTTGAAGACAAGCCAAAATTTTCGAAGCTGAAAAATTATAGTCTTTAAATAAAACGAATCACTTAAACTTTTGATCACAGATCGGATACTGACACTCGCCCGCAACGTATTAAAAAAGCGATTGGCAGTAAATCCCTTTGACCGAAAAGCTAAAAATATGGCAGCGAACACGCCTCCACCACACAAAAGACCCACAGCTAAAGCTTTGGGAATTTTTCCCCTGATCACAGGCGAGCGACCTCCTTTTGATTCGCCGCCATTATTCGCGGATGGTCGATACTTGGGCGCACGATGACGAAGTTCCACATCCGAGGTTGCCTCAATTTCTCTCCACTTTGAGCCGACTTTGACAGACGCTCGAGCATGTCCCACAAGATCCGGCGAAAGTCCCTGATAATCCTGCGGTGCCTCCATATATCTAAGCGAGGCATCCGCCATCACCATCGTGTGATAAATTGCGGGAAGCCCTAAATATCTCGCGCTTTCATAAACAAAAAGAGAAAGCGTGTCACAGGTACCTGCCGCCTTTCCTCCCGATTCCTGAATCGCCGTGGATTGCGTCGTGGCCCAGCTTCTTCCGTTAAAAGACATTTCCCCAAACATGCCGTCATAAGCAAAGTGATTGCGCTTGAAATTGATGATCGCTTGAACTTTTTCCTCATCGGTCGCATTTTTGAAGGCATCAAAATACCATCCGAATTTTTCTTGGAAATCGGAAACCTCCCTCGCTGGCAGCGGGGCTTGAACAAATTGATATTCAGGTGTTGCATCATACTGTGTGATACTCCATCCAATCTGAACTCTTCCTTGAAAATTTAATTCGATTTGGTCACCAGAACGCTGAAACGGAACGTTTTGAAGGGGTTTCCCTTGTGGATCCACAGCCGTGACATGAATATCTTTGTCTTGAATAATGCCGTTAGACACATTGAGAAGTGAAATCGAGGTTGTTCCAGATACCATCGATGGGTTGAGATTCACAACCGCATTCGTGGAGACAACTTTCGATCCTGAAGCAGGTACTTTGTTAACCGGTTGATCCGCGACCCAATTTCCGCTGGCATCAAGATTAGGATAAGAGGTGTGAATCAGAGCATCATCGTTAAGATGTTCCACCGCTCCGATCACTCGGACAGTCCCTGTCAAAGAATTCTGCTTTGCACTTTCATCCCCAGCAAATCGATTTTTCGAAACCGCTGGAACCACGCGGCTCTGTGTTTTTTTCTGCACACCAAGCCACTGAATCCCTTCAACTTTAAATGCAACAGAACTTGGAGTTTCATTTTTTAATATTCTTTCTGCAATGACCTGTCGCTCAGCTTCGGTGCGTGTGGTCAGTCGGTCCCAGCCCATTTTCCCAACCCAAAGCGCGGCCCCGCAAAGACCCATGTAAATATAAGTACTGATGCGTTTAGGAACAAGCCGCCACAACATTAGAGGAACGGATAGGATCAATCGCAGGACATTGCGAGGTAAACTCTTAAAGAAATTTGCAACGTCTCTTTTTTTCAGCTTTTCCACTTCTGTAGATTTTTCGCGTTTCGGCGGAGCTCTTGGCGGAACAAGCTCGCTAAAAAGTCCACGCCAATAAACCACATCCTGACGGTGATGTTCGTACGCTGCCTGCTCCACCACAAGCACAAGCTGATCTCCAACGTACATCCATTGATAAGGTTTTCCTAGAGATTGAGAAAAACTTGCGGAACTTAAATAAACGTGTGCATTTTTTGTCCGCTCTTCACCTTGAGCCAACTCCGCTAAATCCGCATCCCCGACATTTGTGGATTTTGTAAATCGAACTAGAAGAGGAGTCGACGTTCCATGACTTTCACTTAGAGATTCTATTTCAAAATCAAAAAGATCATCATCCAAAGCAACCACATTTTCTTCTCCCTCAAAAATCCGAAAAGCCTCGTGATTAGGAACAAACACCGTATCAGGTTTTTCAGCAAGAACAGCTTGCATGACTGATCGCGTCTTATCTCGCAAGTACTCCATCAAATCTTCTTTTTTATCCTTACGCGCTTTCACGGCTTGAGCTTCATCTTCTGTCCGCTGTTGTCTTGAGCGGATAAAAAGTGCCAAAGAATTGATTTTTGCAATCCGATTAGGAACAGCTCGGTTTATATCAGTCAAAAGATCAATCATTTTCATAATTGCATGAATTGACTCAGGCCCAAGTAAGATATCATCCCAAGACGATGTTGCGCGAGTTCCCGGCGGAAAATCCAGCATCAAAGATTCCATTAAATCGGTTCTCGGATCCCCCGCGTTTGTGAGCATCCGGATCAAGAACCCATTAAGCCATATCTCGACCTCCCCTCGACTCGACGTCTCTCTGGAATCAAAAAGATGGACCTCACCCGCGAGCGCTTCATCCTCGGATTTTACGAGCTCATTTTTTCCCTGACGCGGAACAAGGTAACTTTCGAAAAAAGTTTTAGGATCCATGCCCACGCCAGGGTCTTCAATCACATACCCGGAACCTGTCATCTTCATCACGATCGTAGTTTCTGGATGACGAATCGTAGCCATTTCTTCTCCATTTAGATAATCAAAATCTTCAGGATGATTCAGCTGCTCTCCATTAAGTGTGATCGGGCATCTTCGATTGATTTTCACATGTTGACGAATGTACTTTGATCGCGAGATTTGATCCGCTTCGCTGATGGGTTTGAGTACGGAAATGCGAGTTCCCGATGGGAGGAACTCGGAATCCTCAACATATTCATACTTGAGTTTAATTTTGGATCCAACTTTCCAGAACACGGCGCGCAAAGTTTTTGATGAATCACTTGTCTTGGTTTCTACCATGACAAAATCATCACGCGTGCGCTGATCGCTCAAATCATTTGAAAGTTCTCGGAAGATTTGAAGCGCCCCCTGTCCAAAGCGCCCGCCCCTTCCCTCCAGAACGCTCCAAAGCTGCCAACCCTGACCATTTTTGATGGCTTCCACAGCAGCTTGGGCAGGATGGGCCGCTTGATTTTGCTCAAAGGTTTCCATCCTGGACTGAGGAGAAAAATCAAATCCTCCAGCCACACGATTGGCAAATTCTGTCCACATCGACGGATCCCCGTAATCCCGAGCCACAGGATCTTTGCTTTGAATCAAATCCAGAATTTTTTCAAGATCAAGCGCCTCACCAGGCAGAGCCTTCACACGCTTAGCCTGAAGAACAGCTTGATCAATAAAAGTTTTCCCTTGTCGCGTTTCCCTTCGCGAAGATTCACGATCCTGTAAAAAGGGGCCACGCCCCTTTTCAACACCTGTCCCCGAGATGGTGCCTGGCACCTTTTCCTCCTTTTCCTTCGCCGGAGCTTTGCCTTCCACAAGCATTGTTCCAACCTCGAACCCAAAGGGACTTTGGCCCAGGATCACAGCTCCATTTTCGGTAATTTTAAATTGCACAGATCGCTTTTCCCCATTCTCGTATAACTGCACAGTGACATATCCTGTGGGTTTGCCCTGCGTGGTTTTATCAATGCTTACACCGACATATTCGATCCGGTGTCCGTTCGGAACTTTCTTTTCACTGATAAGAAGCCGATCAAACTCATAGATACCTTTCCAGAGAGAACCGGTTATCGGAGTTGCATACTTAGCAAGATCAGGATCAATGCTGCCAGCGTACATCTTGGCAACAAGCCCCTGATACTTGCCGCCATCCGCATTCCGGTCTTGTAAGTGCCTTTGAATCCAATCCGCGATTCCCAAATAGGGAGTGCCGTGCATCTCCGCCCATCGTTTCTCGAATTGATTCTGGATAAAATAGGCGTGCGACTCAGCCGATCCCATAAAACTGGGGTCCTCATGCTCAGGAAGAATTCCTTTTCCTTGAAAAGCCAGCCACCTTTGATA
>CAZOOM010000100.1:0-8329 GCA_964581425.1 uncultured bacterium
CGCATCGTTTAGAAGCACGCATCTTTCTCAACTCGAATTTATCTAAGTATCTTATTTTCGCAAATACTCCTCTTTTATCTTTGGGAGACAATCTCGTACTTGGATCGAATAATGGTACAGACCCTCAGGGAGTTCCTGCAGACCCCAATGATCGTGCCGCAACTTACCACACGCAAGATCTCGATTTTTCCGGCTCGAACATTCATGTTTATGGGGATATGAATGCTGAACGTCTTATTGATGGAAGCATTAACTCCTATGTCCATGGTGATACTTATGCAGGCAATTTTCGATTGAATTCGGACGGATCGGTTGCAGATGATGGAGTCAATGGATCCCTTACTGTCACTGATGGCTTTAATGATGATACGGACCGGAATCGTGATGGCCGAATCGATGCCAATGATTATATCGATCGCCATGATCTCACCTCTTCAGGAGGCAGCGATTCTCACTCGATTGAAACACTCGATGATGTGGATACAACTTTTTACAAAAATCACAAAGATGCGAATCTTCCTGCAACTTGGGGCACTAACAACACTTCACGCTATATTGAATTTGTTCCTTCAGCGGACAATACAAAGACTAAGATTATTGAGTACACCAGTAATTCTTATTCCACCGTAGCAGGCTCTTACACTTTATCTTCTGCAAATGCCATTGTGTACAATAATGGCCGTATCTATGTGAAGGGAGGACAAATCTTGGGACGCGTCAGCGTAGTGGCTGCAGATGATATTTCTTTTGATGGTAATGTCCGATACAAAAGCAATGCGTCGTATTGTGACACGACCAACTCTGCTGCATTCATTGCTAAGGACAAAGTCTACATGAGAGCAACGAGTCTTGAAATTAGTGGCATCGTTTACGCGCGAAAAGGTGGAAGCGCTGATTCCTTAGCCATTGATGCTAATTATGACACTTCAGGAAATTACAACCCAGATCCTAAAGCTAGCGGACACTTTCGTCTTTTTGGAAACGTAATTATGAATGGGACAGGAAACACATCAGTTTACACCACGGATCGTGCTTATGTTTATGATCAAAACCTAAAATATTACCGTCCACCCGGCATTCCGGTTCGTCCGGAACTGCGAACGGTCCGCGAAGCTTAAGCGGCTGTTCCTTAACCAAGGAAATGATGATGAATCGTGAGCATTATTTTTTAGCAGGTATTTTACTGGTGCTTTTTATCTTGATAACACACAGTTGTTCCAATAATTCCCACTCGTCTAACTCTAACTCAGCAGCAGAGATCCATGAAGGTGGCCCTTTGCCTCAACTTGCACAAAATCAAGTGCCAGAAAATCCGAATGTCCAGTCCAACTTGCCTGATTTTGGAGAGTTAACTACGCATCTCAAAGATCCCAATGATACATTTGAAGATGTGGATGAAGAACAGTCAAAGTCTCACAACCCGCACGGAAAACTTCAGATGTGATTTCTGTCAGCACAACGAAACTTGCCAGGGATAAGTTTCTGCATTTTTAGGGCACGAAAATAATATCATCAATCAAAAAGCTGCCTTTTGTGGCAGTTTTATTGGGATCCACGAAAAGCAACACACTCGTAGCCTGACTCACGGCCCCAGAACCCACAGGCAGCACATAGGAAATTTCCTGCCAGCCCGTAGTTGAAGATGAAATCGTAAATGTTTTTTCAACCGCACCGGCTGGTGATTCGAATTTAACGATGAAAGACATAGAGCCTGCTGTTAACTTTTTGACCTTAAACCGAAAGCTTTTGTAATTACCAAAATTGATAATTCCAGGTTCCGTTTGAATTTTTATGTAAGCATACGGAAAACCATTTTTAGCGTAATCAACTTGAAGCGCTTGACTTCCATCCACTCCCTGCCCGCTTACGTTTTTAAACTGATAAACATTGTCGGTTCCAGTCAAGGACTGGACCAGTGATTTCCCATCAAAATTTTCCACCACAGCTGTGGTTTTTGGATCAATCACCACCGGAGGCTCAGGAATCACTTTCGGTGCCTGCTGGAAATTAATCGGCAACTCTTGGTAGAGAGCATTGAACGTGTTTAGAAGATTTCGGTTTTGCAAAAACGCTTTCATGCTGGAGGGACCGCTCCCAGACAAACCAAGAATGAGCGACCCTTGATCCACAGCATAATAATTGGGACTGATGACCCCGGCCTTACTGGCAGCATCATAAAATCCATTAGGCCCAGAAAGCGCCGGCAGGCTTTTGGCCACGGATTCAATGAGACTTAACACTTTTGCAGGATCGAGCAAGTAGGCGGCTCCAAGCGCATAAAGGCTGCCGATATTCCCACGCAAAGTGTCCAAGGTTTCCGCAATGGCTTGCAGGCCAATTTTCCCATCATAAAGTCCTCCCGGTACAGCACTGGCCGAGGGAAACCCGGGAAGTTTTTGGGTTTGCATATAATCGGTGTAGGCAACAAATGCGTTCCAAAGTACGGTGTACATTTTTGGAATTTCATTTTCCGGCGCACGAAGCATGTTCCAGAAAACCTGAAAAGCTCCTCCATCATAAGGAGCGATCGTGGTCCAATTTTTCTGATCATGAGTCCGGTAGGTCCGCAGAACCATTTCCAGATTGGTCCAAGCGGCTTGAGGAACACCAAAATAAGTCACAGCAAAAGCCACACCCGAACGCACCTCGTTGCCAAGACGATCCACATGAAGAGCATTTCCAAAATCATCGGTCACAAATTTCTTTTTTGCTGTGTCATAAGCCGCATAGAGCTGCTGGATCAGAGGTTTGGAATCGTAGAAATATTGATACACATTATTCCACTCTTTATCCCCCACTTTGATTTTTGCTTGTTGTTTTGCAAGAAAATCCGAACCCATTTTATAGATATCTTTGCCAGTACCATTTTGAAGATTAGACTTTTCAAGCGACCCGAGAAAAGCAGCGATGCTTTGCGAGAGATTCATATTATCTAGAAAAACAACCTGATTGCGGTCGATCACGAGAGGATTTAATTTAAGCCAGGGGATCAACCCATTCCACCCCAAACGCGTCTGAGCATCAAGCAAATTAGTGAGAGTTTTATTCGCTGCAGCTAAGGCCTGTGCCGGTGTCATGGTAGACACTGAAATTTTGCGAGTAATAATATCGGATAGGATCTGAAGGTAAAATCCTATTGCGGTTGGCTGCGTCCATCTACCGACACCACCGCTTGCATTAGAACCTAGCAAATCGTAAGGAAAGCCTGTTGTTCGGTCGATCCCAACTCCTTCGACAAAATATTTTGCGTTGTCTGCTAAAACGGTTTGGCGAAATGTTTTTTGTGCTTCAGTAAGATTGTCTTCCGCGGTCTTGTAGGTAATGGTCCTTTTAACTAAGGTTTCTTTTCCAGTAGGCCCGACTTCGCGGACTACAATTTCATTCACTCCGGCTTTCAGGTTGTACTCTGCAGTTTTTTGTTGCGTCGCGCCGTTTACAGTGACTTGATAAGTGAGAACATAATAAGGAACATCCAGAGTTAAGCCCTGCTCAGGAATACTTAGATTGGAAATAGCTGGAACTTTCGGATCATCAACGGTTTTGAGTTTGACTTGATAAAACCTCTGCGAAACTTGTTTCGGAGAAATCCCTGTTTTTGAACCATCATCAATCCATTGAAAGGTTTTGCTTGTCGAAGAAGGAGCGGATGAAATGGTTTCAGCAAGTTTCCATGGCCCCATAACCGTGTCCGCGTAATAAACATCAAAAGAAGTGACATCTCCAGTGGCTTGAATCGTGAGTTTAAGTCCCTGAGCCACAGGCGCATATTGCGTGATTTTGACCTGGGCAGAAGGAGAAAACTGAAGTCTTGCTGTTGACGAAGATGCCGGTAAAGGAATAGAAGGCGAAACTGGGACCTCGGCTTTAATAACAGGTTGAATGACTTCCGGCGCATTAAGAAGATCTGTAGCAGAAAGCGCAGGAGCAGAAGATACGGGAACTTGGGCAACAACTCGGGAAACAGGAATCGAAGGCTGGGAAACAACCGCCGGTTTTCTCACCTCTTGACGCAAAGATTCTGCAAACCCGGTTTGCGAAAAAACCAGGATATAAGTGAGACTCGTAAAACATGAAATAAACTTTTTAAATGTCTTCAATTTGATCCTCCTCATTTCCCAGAAAATCCTTTGCTGCCAAAATATACCATGTTATTAAGAATACGCAAGGGTGTTTATTAATTATTTTTAAGATAAATAATACGACAATCAATTACTAAATCTATGATAAAAATACACTCAAAAAGAATCGTTTAATAGCGTGATCTGAAGATTACGCGGCTTGTTTGATGCGAAGCTCGGAGCGGTACTGTGCCATCAATTCAACAATCGAGGATAAAGCAGAAAGGGCACTTTGATTAGCAATCCGATAACCGTTAGGACGATTCTCATCCGTTACAAAACCGAGGAGCGTTCTTTGCGAAATTGGATTAGCAATCCAGGCAAGTGCGGCTGCAAAGATTTGAGAAGCTACCTTGGAGCCATCGATTCCTTGATATCCAATTTCCTGATTATTTCCATACTTGTCAGAAAATAGAACGGGCCCCTGAATATTATGAGCCGTTACACTGATCGTTGGGGCTTTATTAAAATACGCTTGATATCCGGTCAAACTATTATTGTAGAGCATCACTGAATCCGTGGTTGTTTCAAAACGTACTTTATCGCGCCGGTTATGATTCTGTAATCGTAACGATTCTCTTATTGACGCCGGAACTCTAACTCGCGTCATAATATTTTTATTTGTGGCCGCAGCATCATGCGCCGCTTGCAGAAGATTTGTGATGATTTCTTGACGGTTTGATTTCATTCTTATCAAGTCTTCCCTGCTAACTGTATATTCAATCACAACAGGACGATCAATCGCTCGGATCAACTCAAAATAACTTTGAGCCTGAGTGGCCATCGTAATGTCCTCACCGTGCCGAATATCCATCACCGCTGCAATTAAATCATGAATAATTTCTAAGCCAGCTTGGCTAGCTACTCTGGCATGAGGCTCTTGAATAGTCTCATTGTTTCTTATACTTAGAACAATTCCCGTTGCTGCCCTCCTTAATTCGGATCGATTAGGTATCGTCGGCAGAGCAGTATTAAATAGCGAGTTGCTAAAATTAAAAATCGCATCTACCGTGGAATCATCCAGGTGATGATTGCCAGATGCATGGATATCGGCCAGAGACTGAACAGCAAAAACAATTTTTAGATCATCGATGATTCGAGAAATTTCTTTTGGAGTCAAATGGCTTTGACCCAAGGCCCGTTTGAAGGCTTTTTCAACATACGTTACTTGGGAACTCATGAATTCTTGTCTGAATTCAGGGTCTGAACTGTTTGCATAGTAGTGCCGCGGATTGGAATGACCTAAAATAGCCCGAGTAACAAGGAAGCGGAATAGTGGGTCAACATGCATAGATTTTAGCAGCGAATTTGCAAATACGGAGCTTCGGCTTATGTGACTTTGTGCTGTAGGACTCTGGTAATAGCCAAAATCATGTAAGGCTGCCACCATAACGAGAATTTGTCGGCCCATGGGACTTAATTTTTTAACCTGAGCAATAATTTCCCCTGTCTTCTCTCGGCTGATACTGGTAGATGCGTCCTTGGCTAAAAAATCATCGGAATCTCCAGAAAGTAAGGCATCCATAGATTCAGCAACGATTCTCATGTGCTGAGAACGGGTTATCTTTTTACTTATGGGTTGATTTCTCGAATCCGTTTTATTCCATGACTGTGAGTGAGGTGGGCTGGCGCTCTCAACCTCTGGCAGACTGATCCAACTCCCCTCAAGCTGAGTGAGAAAATTTATGGTTGGAGAGGTTTCATGCAAACGCAGGTCTAATTGCCTGTGAACCTGTGGAATTTTTATTCTCCGAACTTCAGAACGAGGATTGGATGAGCCGCTTGTTGACCGATCGACTGATGTTTCGAACGAATTTAAAGGCCAGCTCATGATTTCAAGTGTGGCCGTAAGCCCCGCGCTTGTCGGAATTTGTCGAACAGCTGTTACTCGGGAGTGATCCGGAGAAGCGAGAAGATATTTCCAACTCGCCTCAGTCACCGGCAAGCCTAAATGATCTGTCAAAATACCATACCAACTTGTATCGATATGAAAATCCTCAATTTGAGCAGCTCGTAATACATTTTTCTGATCTGGTTTACTCCAATCCCAGACCGACACCTCGCCACTAGCAAAAGCTAGTGCAATTCTTGTGGTTCCAGGAATGAAACTAAAGTATTCCATTTGGGATGGAAGAGATAGACTGCCTACTAACCGCCCTGAGGATGTCTCAAATACTTGAAACTGATTCTGTCCGGATATGTTTTGAACAAAGTATTGGCTGTCTTCCGAAAAACCCATCGTGTCGTTTCCAAAATCACCTAATTCATAAACTTTTCCCAAATCCGTGACATTAAATAGATAAAGGATAGTCCTTGTTGATTTTGTCCGAACGGCAGCAACGAAATACTTTCCATTCAAAGACATCGCTCTCGCCTGCCTGTCTGTGAAAAAATCTTTTTTGTATTTTGTATTCAGGGAAGTTGGGGTGAGCCTCTCTCCCGTGGAACTATCATAGACATAAGTACCCTGGGTTGTAAAAACGAGAGTTCGATTCACTTGTGGCATCGCAACCGCATCCTGAATTTCAGCGTCACTAATCGCAATCACGGGCCCTTTTAATGTCAAAGGTTCCATGATTTCAAAATCATCTTGATCAAACTCAGTGATATGAGATCCACCCGGCGCAATTCTTAGACTTCTTCCCTGCGTCAGCTCCCTCTTCACCCCATTACCAACATAAACTTTCCCGTCATTTTTAAATCTGAACGGACATGAAAACAACGTTCTATTCTCTCCACTAGAATGGACAGTTACCAAATACTCGGCTCCGCGATGCATTAGAAGATGAAGTGAAATAAGTTTACCCTGAGGGGAATTATTAATACTAAGTTCCTTGGGACCGTCTTGATCAATTAAATATAGCATTCCGTTCGTGCTCAGAACGACATGGGATTTGTCTGTTGCGACATCTGCTACCACAAAGTTAGCCCCTCCTTCAAATTGATTCATAAACGCTTGGTGTGGGGACATCCATACACTTTGTTCATTTCTATTTTGATCTTCTAACTTGATTAACGAACCATTCTTGGTTACTAAAAAAGCAAAATCTCTATTGGCTCCGAGAAACAGATTTCCACCGATGGGCCATATGTGAACCGGATTATGGGTGGCAAAATCATTAAAATGATCCGACCATCGAATCGTATGAGGAGGTTCGGTTGAAGAGGCTGGATTCGGTGCGCCTACTGAAAGTTCTTTGTTTGCTCGCGTCGCCGCATCGGTTGATACAGCAACGATGTTATTGCCGGGAGAGGCTAAAGCTCTTCGGCGTTTGTCTTCATCTGGAAGATCATACTGTTCTGATTCCCGGGTATCATGAACGGGTCCTTCTTCTGCCATCTCATCTGGGCGATCTATGTCTTGGGTTTCAGGGATTTCATCATTATCATCACTTGCACCGAAAGAAGTCCCATTTGCGAGCATCAATTGCAAATTCAATGAATCCCGAGGCTGCTGACTACTGTCTCCCGATGGATGATGCAGTTGCAACCACAGTTTTGAATCATTGTCATAATATTCACCTTCAAGCTTAACTGCAATGACTCTCCCCAAACTAGTATCTGCAGAAAGGACTACTCTACTTCCATCTCCAGTTTTGATTATTTGCGCCTCCTTTGTCTTGCCTTGTTGGTGGATCAATTGCACAATTCTACCCTTGCCAGCGTAGGGTACAGCAATTAAGCCAATGTTCTCTTGCAGAGGAAAAGGCACCAAACGCCTAAATGGCCCACTTTTTCGAGCCGCTTGCGAGAGTTTTTTAGCAAATAGGCTCTTCTCCATCGGAAGGATTTCGGTTTGCTGCGTTCCTGGATCGTATGTAATTTCAAACGCACGATTATTTTCATAGAGAACAAGAAGATAGCGTTTGCCCTGAAACCAGTAAAAAGTTGGTACAAGAAGCATGTCGCCAGCCTTTTCCTGAATCAATTGGACATAGGCTGATTTATCATCCTTAACTGCCACAAATTTATTCTGAGTCGGATCATAGAAAAACTCTTTGATCTTATGGTGAGGTGGAGACCATTCATTAGTAGACACATAAACGTAGGCCAGTAAACGCATTTGACCTTGATATTCAAAAGGCAGCACTTTCATATTTTCGTAACTCCTAATCCACTTGGAAGAGCTACCATAAGTTTTGCGAAATACACCGGCCATGATTTCATCCTTTTTGCTTACCTTTGATACGCCATCACCGTTAATACTGAAT
>CAZOOM010000101.1:0-8199 GCA_964581425.1 uncultured bacterium
GGTCCTATTTTTCCCGCTGATTACACCTGCACTGACGGAATTTTCTAAACCAAAGGGATTTCCGATAGCCACAACGGTTTCGCCAATCAGGACATCATCGGGTTTGGACAGAGGTAAAGCTTGGATGGGTTTATCCATGTCTACTTTGATGATGGCAAGATCATGGGTTTGGCTGACAAGAACAGTTCTCGCTGGAACGCTTTTTCCATCGTTAAAGATGACAAATATTTTAGTGGCCATGTTGATGACATGGGCGTTTGTGACAATTAGGCCATCGGCACGAATCACTACTCCTGATCCCAAGCTTTTCAGTTTGACGGCATTGACAATACTGGGTCCGTAAAAATTACGAAACACAGAATCCATGGCATTTCCGTAACCGCCCCAAAAGGGATCCTGTTTAAGGTAAGCAATTTTTTCCGTGCTGATATTGACGACAGCAGGAGCGCATGAACGTACAACTTTCACAACCGGGGTTTCTCTGAGGCTGGAAGCCTGCGCTCTCGTTTGAAAAAGCAGTGCCATCAAAAGTAAAACAGGAATGATTTTTTTCATAGGAGTCTCCTTATCGTGACGACTTGATGAGATTATCGTCAATGATAGAAAAATTCTTCCCGAGATTTTGGATTTCAGACGATTGAAAAAGCCGAATGACGCCAAAAACCCCGTCAAATCCTGCATTTCGAATGACCTCCCCTGCCCGCATGCGGCGTACGGCTTCCGCAAAAAGTTCCGAACTCTGAGCTTTGATTTGAGAAAGAGGGAGTTTTGTCAAAATGAAAAGCTCTGGTCCCAGCTTTTCAAGGAGTTTGAAATAAACGCTCATCACCGTTTGAGTTGCTGGACCCTTTTGAAGCAGCTCAGATAAAATTTCGGGCAGCGGTATCAAACTTTGAAAAACAGCAGGATCTTTCGGACGTTCATTCTCTTTACGATCCGAGAGTTCTTCAACTCGCGAAAGGACTCCTACAGTCAAAGGTTTTTTACATTTGGGGCACAGGCCTTTTTGACGCTGCGTTTGCTTGGGTGTGTAACAGATTTCACATTGCCGATGGCCATCAAGGTGATATTTGCCTTCTTCGGGAAAAAACTCAAGCGTGCCTCCAAAGCCCTCCCCAGTTTGAAGCGATTTTTTCATTTCAAAATAATCGAGACTGGTATCGAAAATGTTGGCTTCGCGCCCAAGCTTTTGAGGAGAATGGGCATCAGAATTTGAGACTAGGCAGTAGCGGTCTAATTTTGAAATTTGCTCATTCATCAAAGGGTCGGAGGAAAGACCAGTCTCCAGGGCAAAAATGTGTTCGGAGAGATCTGAGTAGCAGTCTTCGATGGAATCAAATCCTGATTTGGAACCAAAGACCGCAAACCACGGGGTCCAGATGTGAGCTGGAATGAGCATGGATCCTTCCCCGCCCTGCTCAAGCGTGATTTCAAGTAAGTTTCGAGAGTCAAGGCCTAGAATTGGACGGCCATCGGATTTTAAATTTCCGATGTCTGAAAGTCTTTTGATGATTTTTTCAGCGCCAGTCAAAGTTGGGGTCATGACCAAATGATGAATTTTTCGAACACGGTCCTTTTTTTTATAAATCGTAGAAATTTCTACGGAAAGCAAAAAACGAATGGGGTGGCGACAAGTGGGTGGTAGAGACTCATCGATTGATTTTTCAAGTTCGGGTCTTAAGCAAAAAAGCCCCGGTTCTGCAGGGATCAGTTTTTCGAAGATTTCGCGAAACCATGCAGGATGAGTAAAATCTCCGGTTCCAATGACGGTAATGCCTTTTCTCTTTCCCCACAGGGCAAGATGTTCGAGATCACAGTCGCGACTTGTGGCACGCGAATATTTGGAGTGGATGTGCAGGTCTGCTAAGAAAGTCATACTTAGGAAAGGCGAACCGGGATATTTCTCGCATTCAAAAATGTTTTCACTTCGGAAATTTGGTATTCCCCAAAGTGAAAAATGGAAGCTGCGAGACAGGCATCGGCTTCGCCTTGCGTGAAGGCATCATAAAAATGTTCGAGTTTTCCGGCTCCCCCAGAAGCAATCACGGGGATGCGAACCGCGCGTGAAACAGCGCGCAAGAGCTCCAAATCATAGCCGTCTTTGGTTCCGTCTCGGTCCATGCTGGTCAGAAGAATTTCTCCGGCACCAAGGCGCTCTCCCTCTTGGGCCCAGGCCACAGCCTCAAGCTTTTCGGGATTTCTCCCCCCGTGACTAAACACGCGCCAGCCCAATCCGGGCTCACGCCTGGCATCAATAGCAAGGACAATGCACTGGCTGCCAAAACGCTTGCTGGATTCCGTGATCAACTTCGGATTTTGAATGGCAGAACTGTTGATCGAAACTTTGTCACACCCAGCTTTGAGAAGATCTCTCATATCTTGAACACTTCGAATGCCGCCGCCCACGGTAAAAGGGATGTAAATGGATTCTGCAACTTTTTCAACTACGGAAATCATGATGTCTCGTTTTTCGTGGGACGCAGTGATATCAAGAAATACAAGTTCGTCAGCGCGTGCTTTGTCGTAAGCAATAGCGCAGTCTACGGGGTCACCAGCATCTTTGAGATCCACAAAATTGACGCCTTTAACAACGCGTCCGTCTTTAACATCAAGACAAGGGATAATTCTTCGGGTAAGCATGGGTAGGATTCAACTTTTCTTTATAATGTTGTAGCGTTTTGATTGCGGCATTTGCGAAAGCGATCAAGTGAAAAATCAAACAGAGGAGGAAGCTCGCCAAGAGTCCGGCCAGAACATTTAGATTATCCTGATTGAACGGGAGCGTGGGATTGTTGATCCAAAGAATGACAGCGAAGATCATAGAAAGAAGGAAGAAAATCCAGCCAAAAAGAGAGGACCTAAAATAGTTTTTCTTGAAGAGTTTGTAATCTTCTTTATCCAGGGATTTTGCGTTGCGGATCACAGGCCCGAGGATCAAGCGCCTCAGGATGAGTGCGATCAGAATAAAAATAATTGCAGCGAAAGACCAAGACCAGCTGCGCTCTTGAAGAATGCTTTTTAAGTAGGTGTCCATAGAATTAAACAAAACAGTCTCCTTTCGATTTAACTCAGATGAAGCGCTTCGCGGAGAGTGAACTTTTTATCATAAAGGGCTTTTCCAATAATAGCACCATCAAAATTTTTATTCTGGATTTGAAGGCATTCCTGGATATCTTGAAGACAGGAAATACCGCCCGAAAGAATCACGCTTGCTTTTGCAAGGCTCAGGACTTCCTTCAAACTATCAAAATTAGGACCTAAAAGCATTCCGTCCTTCTGGATGTCGGTATAAATGATGGTTTTCAGCGGATACTGATTAAAATGAAAAAGCGCAGTTTTAAGATCGGTTCCTGCTGCGTCTAACCATCCGCGCGTTTGAACAATTCCGTTTTTAACATCAAGACCTACTGCGATCGAATCTTGAAAGCGAGAGAGTGCCGATTCAAAGAAATCTTTTTCCAGCGCCTTAGTGCCAAGCACAATCCGGTTGATTCCTAGATCAATCATGGTTTGAATTTGATCAAAGCTGCGAATCCCTCCCCCGAATTGAAGCTGACAACTCACGGCTTTTCGAATCTGTGAAACGGCTTCAAGGTTTTTAAAAGCGCCGTCACGTGCGCCTTCGAGATCTACGATATGAAGCCATTCGGCTCCTTGAGATTCCCATTCCCACGCCATCTTACCGGGATGCTCAGAATAAATGGTTTTCTGTTGATAGTCGCCGCGGGTGAGACGAACCACTTGTCCTTCGTAAAGATCAATGGCTGGGTAAAGATTCATAGATTTACCATCGGATAAAATTTTTCAAGATCATTAAGCCCGCTTCCTGGCTTTTTTCAGGGTGAAACTGAGTTGCGAAAATGGTTCCCGATCCCACCATGGCCGCAAAAGTCTCACTGCCATACGTACATTCTGCAGCCAGGATATTATTTTCTTCAGGGGCCGCGTAGTAAGAATGAACAAAATAAAAAAAAGACCCGTCCTGAACATTTTCAAGAAGCGGATGTTTTGCTTTGATTTTAACAGAATTCCAACCCATGTGAGGAATCTTGATGTTGCTTGAACGAAACAGTTTTACTTTTCCCGGAAAACAGCCAAGACCTATAGATGAAGGTGATTCTTCGCTTGTAGGAAAAAGAAGCTGGAGACCGAGGCAGATGCCCAGGATTTTTCGGCCGGATTGAGCCGCGGATTGAAGCGGATCGATCAACTGTCGCGAGCGGAGCTCTTCCATTGCGTCTCCGAAAGCTCCGACTCCTGGCAGAACAATTTTATCTGCCTGCTCAAGATCCTGAGGATTTGAGGTGATCAGAACTTTTGCTCCAAGATGCTCAAGGGCTTTTGAGACACTTCTTAAATTGCCCATGCCATAATCGACGAGGGTGATCATCATTCGTTCCTGTTGAGGTTCAGAGCTGACTAAATCTTGCCCTTGGTCGAAGGAATTCCAACAACTCGGGGATCGATTTGGGTGGCTAGATCAAGTGCCTTGGCCGCAGCTTTGAAGACTCCTTCAATGATGTGGTGAGAATCATGTCCGGATAACACTTCCACATGCATGGTGACTCCTGCGTGAAGGCAAAAAGCTCTGAAGAACTCCATGGCGTCGTGAAAAGAATAATTTTCCAAACGCGAGAACTTTACGCCCTTGGCTTTGTGGATCACAAGTTCCGGACGTCCGGAGAAATCGAGAGTGACTTTGGCCAGGACTTCATCCATGGGAACCGCACCAAACCCATAGCGTCGCATTCCCTTCTTGTCTCCCAAAGCTTTAAAAAAAGCTTGTCCGAGCGTAATGCCGGTATCTTCATTGGTATGATGAAGGTCAATGTGAAGATCGCCTTTAGCGCGGATTTCGAGATCAAATAATCCGTGTTTAGAAAGCAGGGTGAGCATGTGATCGAGGAAAGGAATGCCTGTGATGATAGAAGACTTGCCTCTTCCATCAATGACAAGTTTGATTTGAATATCGGTTTCGTTCGTCTTTCTTCGAATTTGTGCCTGACGCATTTTCTTTGCCATAAAATCCTCTAGGATTGAACTTCTTCCATTGCTTCGACAAGTCGTGCTTCAAGAGAAATACGATGAAGCACCAGACCTTCCATGTCGGTTAATTTCTGGACATGCTCACGGCCTTTCATCAAGGCCTCTTTGGTGTACGAGATGATCTGCGAGCTCTTGATAAAACTGGAAGCACTGAGCGGTGAAAAATATTTTGCAGTTCCGCCAGTGGGAAGCACGTGACTCGGTCCAGCAATATAATCTCCTACCACGGCTGGCGAATAAGGGCCGATAAATATGGCTCCGGCGTGGGTAATGCCCTTGGCGACTTTTTCAGGTTCTTCGGTCAAAATTTCGAGATGCTCCGGGGCAATATGATTCGAGACTTCGCACGCCTCTTGCATGGTTTTGACTTGGATGATGATGCCTGAATCCACTCGCTTACGCATTGAATCCACTAGTTTTTTTGAGTTGGTGATCAAATAAGCGGTGCCTCCAGAGTGTTCAGCCTGTGCAAGCAAATCGCAGGTCACAAAATCATGATTGGCAGAGCCGTCCGCAATGATCGCAACTTCGCTCGGGCCAGCGACCATATCAATATCCACAAACCCATAGGCCTGCCGCTTGGCTTCGGTGACGTAGGCATTTCCAGGTCCGACAATTTTTTGAACTTTGGGGATGGTGCGTGTTCCAAATGCCAAGGCCGCGATCGCTTGGGCACCACCTACGCGATAGATTTCTTTGACTCCAAGAAGATTGGCAACGGCTAAAATATGAGGATTGATTTCGCCTGTGTCGCGGTTAGGAGGGGTACAAAGCACGAGTTCTTTTACCCCGGCAACTTTGGCTGGGATCACTGTCATGTAAACCGTGGAAACAAGAGGTGCTGTTCCACCGGGGACATAAATTCCCACGCGTTCAATGGGGCGATATTCCTTGGCCAGCTTTCCCCCGCTTTTGGATTCGATCTCAAAAGACTTGGGAAGTTCGCGCTCGTAATATTCCTGAACATTTTCAGTGATTTGTTTGAGGAGTGGAACAAATTGAACTTGGATTTTTTCAAAGGCACGGTTGATATCCGATTCGGAAACTTTGAGGCGCTTCAGAGGAACATCGATGCCATCAAATTCGCGGGTAAATCGTCGGACGGCAACATCGCCGCGCTCTCGAACTTCAGTCAGGATGCGGTTTACTTTTTTAAAGATTTCTTTGTCAAAAACCGAACCATAATCACGTCCGATTTTTTTCTCAGTTTGTTTGTCCCACAAAAGAACTTGCATATCACCCTTTAAAATGACGATCGAGGGATGCGAGTAATTGGTCTGTAATTGTTTGCCACTTACTTTCAAGCTGTCCGTCGCTGCGTGCACCCGCTTGAATCATATCCTTGCGTCCTCCTCCGGTTGCCCCGAGTACGGGAGCAAGCTCTTTCCACAACTCGCGTAGGTCGAGCGCTGAGGTGCGGAGATCAGGACTCATTCCTAAGATGAAATTGAATTTTCCTTCATCTTCAGCAGCTAAAAGAAAAATGGTTTTTGAAGAAACGCTCTTGAGTTCATCTGAAAGCATGCGAAGGGCCTCAATCTTCATCCCTTTTTCAACATGAGCCGCAACTCGGATTGAACTTGCAGATATTTTAGCAGATTCAAGGACTTTTTGGGGTGAAACCTCCCTGGAGCCAGCCTTGGCATTTTCTTTTTCCAGTTTTTTAACCGAATCCTGGAGCTTGGTGATTCGAGAAACCAGGTCTGCAGGGCCTGTTCGGAGAAGTTCAGAGGCCTCCATTAACTGACCGCGAAGGGTTCGAAGATATTCCAGAGCGGACTCCCCGGTCTTGGCCTCGATGCGCCGTGTACCGCTTGCGACCGAACTTTCCGAAGTAATGACAAAAAAACCAATCTGACCCGTACTCGAGCAGTGGGTTCCTCCGCAAAATTCTTTGCTGAAATTTTCAACCGTCACAACCCGGACGCGATCTCCGTATTTTTCTCCAAAAAAAGCAATGGCTCCATCTTTTTTGGCGTCTTCGATGGGTTTCTCAATTTTAGAAACCGGGGAATTGGCCCAGATTTCCTGATTGACCAAATCCTCAAGTGCTTTTAGCTGGTCCGAAGAAAGCGCGGATGAATAGGAATAATCAAAGCGCAATTTCTCGGGATGAACAAGAGACCCAAGTTGACGGACTTGGGGGCCAAGAAGTTTTCTAAGCGCGGCGTGCAAAAGATGGGTTGCCGTATGGTTTCTCATGGTATTAAAACGATGGCGTGCATCCACGTCCAGGATGATGTCGTCACCGTGAGTAAGAGTCCCAGAAATATCTTCCAAGATATGAAGAAAACATTTATCTTTTTTTTGCACATCCACGACAGTGGCTTGAAACTTAGCGCCTTTGACAACTCCCTTGTCGCCTACTTGACCGCCGCTTTCCGCATAAAACGGAGTTTGATCCAACACGACCAGGCCTTGAGTTCCCTTGACTTCGGAGTAGAGAACTTTTCCTTTGGCCGAAAGCGTTTCGTAGCCAATAAATTTTGTTGCAGGAAGTTTCGCAATGACCTTTTCAAAATCCGAAGTGATGAAAATAGCTGCTGCGATTTGCGTGGATTCTTTAGCTCGTTTGCGTTGAGCCTCCATTAATTTTTCAAAACCCTCATGATCAATTTCAAAATTTTGTTGTTCCGCGATTCTACAAGTCAGTTCTTCTGGAAATCCGTACGTGTCATAAAGTTCAAAAAGAATATTTCCAGGAAGCTTTTTCTCGCCTCGTTTTTTTAATCCCTCCAGGTGATCTTCAAGAAGCCTGGATCCTGTACCCAATGTTTTTAAGAAACGCTCTTCCTCAGCCTGTAAAGTACCGCGGATGCTTTCAGCTGCATCCGCGATTTCCGGATAGGGTTTTTTCATCACCTCGGCTACTGTGGGAACAATCTGATAAAGAAAGGGTTCGTGAAGCTGACCATTGGGCAGCAGTTGTTTGGACTGCCAAAGAGCCCGGCGGATGAGCTTGCGAATGACGTAACCGCGACCTTCATTGGAAGGAATGACGCCGTCAGAAATCGAGAAAACGGAGGCGCGCAGGTGATCGCTGATCGCATAAAGATTTACTCGATTGGATGCTTCCACTTTGATGCCGAGTTTTTTCTCGATGGCATCATTGATTTTTTGGAAAGTATCGATTTCGAAATTGGATTTTTTTCC
>CAZOOM010000102.1:0-8044 GCA_964581425.1 uncultured bacterium
TGTAGAAGCCGCGAATTTAGGGGAATCCATTCTCCCTGTTTTTGGAGATCTTCGCGGTGTGAGTGATCCTTTGATTTTAGAAGACGTGATGCTGCTTCAGACCGCGATTTCCGTGCACGTGGCGCTTTTGATCCGCGGTAATTCAGAACTTGCCAAAGATCATGTGACTTTACGTGCAGAACTCTTGAAGCTTTTGACTGTGGAAGGTTTGGACTTTTCCTCCATCGTTCAAACCGCTCGATTTGGAAATCAAATGGGCCTCAGCGTCAATGCCGCTATTTTCCGTGCTCAACTTCAAGCCGCGGCTGTCCAAGCTGCCGGTCGATCCGCGTAAATCTGAGTGTACTCAAAATTTGAAGCCTGTTCAGGGACGGTTCTTTGCAAAGAACCGTCCCTAAAAGCAGGGCCGCTCTTGCTTGTTTTGTCTATTCATTTACGCTAAACTTCACGCATGAAAAAATTATCTCATCAGGAACTGCTTGCACGGCAAAAAAACCAAGATTCGGAACGCCTTCCTTTTTGTGTGATCCTGAATCACGTTCGCAGCCTTTACAATGTCGGTTCGATTTTCCGAACCGCTGATGGAGTTGGAATAGAAAAAATTTGGCTTTGCGGGATCACGGGATTTCCTCCTGACACTCAAATTTCAAAAACGGCTTTGGGCGCAGAAAAGTCTGTACCGTGGGAGTATGTGAAAGAAGCGCGCGAATGTGTTTTGAAACTCAAAGATCAAGGTTATCAAATTGTCATGCTTGAGCAAGCGCAGACCAGTATTTCTTACGTAGATTTCGAGCCCTCGACACCACTTTGTTTAGTTTTGGGAAATGAAATCGGAGGAGTCGACGAAGAATTAATGAAACTTTGCGATGCGGTGATCGAGATTCCGATGTCGGGGCTTAAAATTTCGCTGAATGTGGCCGTTGCTTTTGGAATCGTGGCTTACCATTACCGCAACTATTTGTTAAAAAATTCCAAAACCCAAGCTCCAAATTCCAAACAAACTGCAAATCACAAAATTCAAATCCCAAACTGATCATTGGTGCTTGGAATTTGGGATTTGGAATTTATGATACGCTTATGAAGCAATTAAAAGTTTTATTTTCAGGCCGGGTTCAAGGGGTGGGGTTTCGCTATACCGTGGATCGGCTGGCGCGTCACTTTGATATCACAGGGTATGTGAAAAATCTTTCTGACGGACGAGTGGAGATGATAGCGGAGGGCGAAGAATCTGTGCTGCAAGATTTTTTACATGCGGTGATGGAATCTCCCATGAAAAATTATATCCGTGACCAAAAGGTGGAATGGTCCGAGGCCGAAGGGAAGTATCGCGAATTTGGCATCGCTTTTTAAAATTCCAAATCCCAAAACCCAAATAACAAACAAGCTCAAAATCTAAAATCTCAAATGCGAGGAGCTAAAGACTTTGGTTTGTTTGGGATTTGGGTTTTTGAATTCGATATTTTGAAATTGGAATTTTAAATTAGATGTTCATGGAGAGTTCAAGTATAATTTTAAAAAAGTGAGAAAATTCATGCAAATTATTTCTGAAGTTTTATCCCTTGATCAGTTAAAAAAAATGATGCTCCTTTTTGGAAATATGGTTAAGGCGGTTGTGGATGTGGAGCGTGAGTTCATTGCGTTAGATGCAGAACTTCATGCCGATTTGGAAAGCCTGCTTTTGCAGAATGGTTCCAAGCAGAATCATTTGTGGGGCATTAACTTTTATCCGGAAATCCAAGGGGAGGATTTTATTGAGTTTGATTCCATGATCAATGTGCGTCCTGCGCAAAATAATCGAAGCCGAGGTGTGGAAAGTCTTGAGCTCCAGAAAAAAATTCGTGAGATTGTCAAAAAGAGGATTTTAATGTGAGTTATCAGCACAAAGAACTTGCTCAAGGCCGATGGAAGACGCTTTCATTTGTTGAAAAAATGGCGAATATCGGAAGCGAAGTTGAACGGACGCTTAATTGGAAAGCCAAAAAGAATGAAGCCTATGCGAATCTGGCCTTTGAACGTGCTCTGGAACTTATCGATCTGACTCTTGAAAGCGAAACTGGGTTTGGCCGCATTCGAGAAGTTGCACGTGTGAGGGAGGGTTTTGTGGATTATTTTTATGGGGATAACGCCTACGCTTCCAATGATGAGGTTTGGAAAAAATATTTTTATTTTTTTACCTATGCTGCTCGCCGTAACACTTAACGACTTTTGGTCTAAAGGCTTACGCTTCGACATTATAACATTTTGACATTATAACATCATAATGTTAAGCTTCTTTTACGGAGGTAAGTATGACTAAACGAACAACCATCTATCTAGACCCAAAGCTGCATCAAGCTCTTCGTGTGAAGGCGCTTCAGATGTCCGTTAGTTTGTCTGAATTGGTGAGTGATGCGGTCCGGCATTCACTTAAAGAAGATCAAATTGATTTACAAGCGGCACAAGATCGCGCAGCTGAATCGGAGACACCGTACGAGATTGTCCTTAAAAAACTAAAAAAGGACGGCCTTGTTTAAGCTGCTTTTCAAAAAATCTGCGGAAAAGGAATTGAGAGGAATTTCGCGGCCGTTTATCAATCAAGTTCTTGGTCGCGTTGAAAAACTCACGTTGGATCCCCGTCCTGCAGGTTATGAAAAACTCAAAGGGGATGGGCGGCTCTATCGAATCCGCCAAGGAGACTACCGCGTTATTTACGAGGTTTATGATCCGGAAAAAATCATCAAAATCATTAAAATTGGTCATCGTCGAGAAATCTACTCGGATTGAATGATGAATGCTGCAGAAGCCCAAAAAAAAATCCAGAAGTTGCGTGAGACGTTAGAGTATCACAACGCCAAGTATTATCTCGAGGCAAGGCCTGAGATTTCGGACTTTGAGTACGACAAGCTCATGCGCGAACTTGTGGATCTCGAGAAAGCATTTCCTGATCTTCTCACTCCCGATTCTCCTTCCCAGCGCGTTGGCGGAGCACCTTTAAAGTCCTTTAAAACTGTGCGTCATGCGCTTCCCATGATGTCGCTCGAAAACACCTACTCGCTTGAGGAAGTACGGGATTTTGATGTGCGTGTCAAAAAGCATCTTGCTAAAACTGAGATCGAATATTGGGTTGAAGAAAAGATTGACGGGGTTTCCATTTCTCTTCGATATGAAAAAGGCTGGTTGGTTCAAGCGGTTACGCGCGGGGATGGGAAGTCCGGCGATGATGTCACGGAAAATATTAAAACCATCCGCTCGGTTCCTTTAAAAATTCCTGTTCAAGATCAAAAGAGCGCGACCAAAATTCCAGCAGTACTCGAGGTCCGCGGAGAAGTTTACCTTTCCAAAAAACAATTTTTGAGGATCAACTCCGAAAAAGAAAAAAATGAAGAAGAGCTTTTTGCCAATCCGCGCAATGCTGCAGCCGGGACATTAAAACTTCTCGATCCCAAGCTAGTCGCAGAACGAAGACTCGATTTTTTTGCTCATGGAGTTGGGGAGGTTGAAGGCGCGAGTACGTTAAAAACGCAATCCGAAACCACTGCCTATTTTAAAGCCCTGGGATTTCCCGTGATTATCCATCATGAGCTTTGTGTTTCCATGGATCAAGTAGCCCGGTTTATTGAAATTTATGAAAAGAAGCGGGGCAAACTTGGATATGAGACGGACGGCCTTGTTATTAAGGTGAATGCTCTTGAATATCAAAAAGGTCTTGGGATGACGTCTAAGTCTCCGCGCTGGGCCATTGCGTATAAATATCCTGCTGAACAGAAAGAAACGATTTTGGAAGATATCCAAATCCAAGTGGGGCGTACCGGGGTTTTAACGCCTGTGGCGTGTTTGAAGCCTGTGCTAGTCTCAGGCACCACGGTTTCTCGCGCAAGTCTCCACAATGCTGATGAAATTGAAAGACTTGATGTTCGTATCGGGGATCACGTGTTGATAGAAAAAAGCGGGGAGATCATTCCTAAAGTGATTCAGGTTTTGATCAACAAGCGTACGAAGACACTCAAAAAATTTGAATTTCCAACGCGCTGCCCGGTTTGTCATTCAAAAGTTGAAAAATCAGGGGAAGAAGTCGCGGTGCGTTGTATCAATTCTTCTTGTCCGGCTCAGCTCAAGGGACGCATCCGGCATTATGCTCAGCGTGATGCCATGGATATTGAGGGACTTGGGGTGGTGTGGATTGAGCAATTTGTGGATAAGGGAATGATCCGGGATCTTTCGGATATTTATCATCTTGATTTTGAAACCATCAAAAATCTGGACCGGATGGGAGAAAAATCCACGGAAAATCTTTTCAAGGGAATTGAAGAAAGCAAGGGGCGTTATCTTCATCGTTTGATTTACGGTCTTGGGATTCTAGATGTGGGAGAAAGAGCGGCGCATCTTTTGGCGCAGCATTTTAAAAAAATGGAAGCGCTTGAAAAGACAACGCTGGAAGATCTTCAAGTGATTCGCGAGATCGGCCCGGTTACGGCTCAGTCGATTGTTCAATTTTTTCATGAGCCTTCAAATATCAAAACCTTGGAGCGGCTCAAAAAAGCGGGTGTTCGCATGGATTTAGTGGAGGCTGTAAAAACAGAAACCTATTTTAGTGGAAAAACCGTTGTGATTACGGGAACTCTCGAAAAAATGGAACGCTCGGAGGCTGAGGCCTTGCTTCGGGCTTTGGGCGCTCATCCGTCGGGAAGTGTGAGCCGCAAAACGGATTTTCTAATTGCAGGAGAAAATGCGGGATCAAAGCTTGCGAAAGCTAAAGAGCTTGGCATCAAAATTCTCTCCGAAAAAGATTTCCTCCGCCTGATCGAAAATTAGTTCTGTTATTTAGCCGCATTTCAAAGAAACACGTAACTTGTTTATGTGAAATAAGTTACGCCAACAAACCTCAGGGACGGTTCTCGCTAACCCATTTTCAGTGATAGGTTTATGAAAGACCTGTCCCTCAAATAGTTCGCGTAAAATCAAGAAAGGGACAGATCTCTCCCATCTCATTTTGACATCAGGGGATATCAAGAACCGTCCCAGTAGCATGAGTAAGTATAGCGTTTTACTGGCTTTAATCTTTTGTGATGGAATAATTCTTTTTCATTGCAGTCAAATATTGATTTGCCTTGAGGAAAAGATAGATTGGAACGAAAAGTTCTCCAGGTGGAAAAAAGATGCTAAATAGAATGTGTGCGACAACAAAATAAGATGTTCCTAATGAAAGCAACTTTTTTTGTCTTAAAACAAAAATCATATCAACCATAGCCAAAATTAACATGAAAAATAACAAAATAGAAACTAATTGCAAAGGGAGAATAACAAACGGATATTCGTGTACCGCACTAAAATAATCGCCTATGGCTTTTCCAAGATCCTCCAGCATAACTATTTTTAATAATATGAATGGTATATTCCCCAAGAATATTACTTTGAATTTTTTGAAGATAATCTCTTCGCTTAAACGTTTAAGAAAGTTTTTTTTAAAAAAATACAAATAAATTGCTATAGCAATTGTACCAATTAAAAAACCAATAAGTCCTAATACAAAAGGCACGAGAAAAATCTGTCCTCTGTGAACGCAATGCAAGATTGTATTGGCAGAAATCAGGGTTAGGCATAATCCTGGAATAAACAAAAATAAGATCAATAAGACATGTGAAATGGTTTTCTGATTTATGCTATTAGTTTTTACTTCTGCTCTGGAAAGGATGTCAGCGGGTGCAAATTCATTGCTGCATTTCCAGCATTTTAAATAGGCTGGGTTGTTCTTCTCTTTACATGATGGGCAAATAATAGATTGGCTTGCCATAACTCCGCTTTTTTTAGTTTGTGATACCTGTGTTCAATCATCTGACTTGTAGGGCTATTTTCGACTCAAAATAAGTTTTACTAAAGATAGCTCGACATGGCCGAATTACCGTCGGCCCGAAGGAGATAGGATGACCATTTTTATTGAGCACTTAAGCTGAAAAGCATTTTTAGCCGATAATGATGCCATGAATGCTTCGGTTTTAAATCCATCACTTCCATCTTCGGCTTTGATTCAAGAATTTCTAAATTATCTGACCGTTGAAAAGGGACTCGCCAAAAACACGCTTGCGGCTTACTCCCAAGATCTTTCAAGTTATCATGATTTTATGAAAGCTAAAGATGCGGCGGACTGGGGACGCATCAAGCGCGAAAAAATTTTGGATTATCTTCTCACTCAAAAAAAGAAGGGAATGTCTTCTCCTACAATTGCCAGGCGCATGGTCGCGCTTAAGCTCTTTCATCGCTTTTTAGTCAAAGAAAGACATTTGACTCAGGATGTGACCAGTGTTCTCGACTCTCCTAAACTTTGGAAAAAACTTCCTCACTATTTAAATGACAAAGAAGTGGAAGCGATTTTAAACGCACCGGATCTGAAAAAGAAAACAGGTCTTCGAGATCGTGCGCTTCTGGAATGTTTGTACGCATCAGGGATGCGCGTTTCTGAAATTGTGGGTCTAACGATGGAGCAGGTTGATTTGAACAATGCGTTTTTGCGCTGCATCGGAAAGGGAAGTAAGGAGCGTATTGTTCCGATCGGAAGAACGGCGATCGCCTTTTGTGAAAAGTATCTCAAAGAAGTCCGAACTCAAAAAAAAGCGCTTAGCCCGCATTTTTTTCTAGGACGAAATCAAAAAGGACTGAGCCGTCAGTTTGTCTGGATGATGATTCGAAAATACGCGCGGCAGGTAGGGATTCAAAAGCCCTTAACTCCTCATACATTTCGTCATTCCTTTGCCACACACATGCTCCACCGAGGGGCAGACCTTCGGATTTTACAGGAACTTTTAGGTCATGCCGACATTTCTACAACTCAAATCTATACCCATGTTTCCAGGGACCATCTGAAGGCGGTTCATTCTAGGTTTCATCCCAGGCCCTAAATTGTGGTAAAATCCCTCCATGCGAGTTAAAAAAATTGGCGAAGCTAAAATTGATCTGGATGCAGAGCTGTGGTACGTGGAAGGTGTCGATGACCGCTTTCAAAATGACCGGCGATTGATTGATACCCGGCCAGAAATCAAAACCCTCAAATCAACTTACATGAAAGTGCGCCGAATGGATACGCCCTCCAGGCGTAAACCCATTAAGCGTGATGCCTACTTCCAAGCGCGCGACGAATATCGCCATGAGCTTCGAGAAACGCTGAATCTGGTTTACCAGGATTTGCTTGAGGAAAGTCAGAGTTTTCCTATTCCGCTTCAAAAATGTAAAGACTACAATCATCCACGAGAGTGGAGGCATGCGCTTTATCAAGGAATGATTTACGAGTTTGACCGCCATGGCGCCTCAAGCGATGAGAAAGTAGAAGCGATTCAGGCCTATTTGAGCCAGCAAAATCCGAATCCGACTCCTTCAGTTTAAAGTTTTTTATTTTTTTAGATATCTGAAAGGTCCCAGGATGAAAACGCGATCCCTCATTTTCTTAATCTTTGTTTTTCTTGCCGTGGGAAGCTGGATTTTTTTTCAATCTCTTCAGGCTCAGGATAATGGTTTGACCTTTGTCCGGCAGGGAGATCCTAAAATGGGAAAGGCAAGGTTTATCTCCTTGCGCTGTTTTCATTGCCACCGTGTTCAGATGGATCCTGAATTGCCGGTTCCTATTCCAGGATACGAGTCAAAGGTGCTGGGAACGATTCAATCCAATCAAAACCCTCAAGTTTTAGTGGATTCTTTGCTCGGGTATCGTGAAGATAATCCTCCAGAATCTTTACCTGCCCAGGTTCGGGAATCTCGTCTTGAAATGAAGAAGCGTCTCAATGAAGCCTCTGAACAAGATTTGATTGATGTGATGACTTATTTGCGTGCTCCAAAGTAAATAACTCCCAGAGAGTAATTTCACTCAAATTTTAGCTCTTCCGTGCGTTGACTTTGAATAGACCCCCTTGTATACTAAACCCGTTCGCATTTGTTTTTTCCCCCTCCCAAATTTCCATTAGAATCGCGAAATAGGGTAGGGACTTGTTTTCCTATTAATAAGGGCGCTATCGTCTAGCCTGATCTAGGACGTTGCCCTCTCAAGGCAAAAACACGGGTTTAAATCCCGTTAGCGCTA
>CAZOOM010000103.1:0-8041 GCA_964581425.1 uncultured bacterium
GGCCTTTCTCGGGCATGTTCCTTTTCCCTTGGTGCATATCGATACCACTTACAAAATTCCTGAAATGATTCAATATCGTGATCGTCTTGCTAAGGAATGGCATCTCAACATGGTTTATGGTATCAATGCTCAGGCCATTGCTGAGAAAAACACTTATCCTGAAGGAAAGCTAGACCGTTTGGCTTGCTGCAAGGCGCTTAAAACCGATGCGCTTCGAAATACACTTGCTGGAACCTGGCCGCGTTACCGCATGGATCACAATCAGGGCAAATATGTTTTAGATGAAAACAAAGATCCTTACACCGGAGTCATCGTCGGAGTGCGAGCGGATGAAGAAGGGAGTCGCTCCAAAGAACGTTATTTTTCTCCTCGCGACAAGCGGAACGATTGGGACATTGGCGATCAGCCGCCTGAGCTTTGGAATCAATTCAAAACCGATTTCGCTCCGGGCACTCACATTCGGATTCATCCTTTGCTTGATTGGACCGAGCTGGATATTTGGGAATATATTTTGCGTGAAAAAATTCCGGTCGTTTCACTTTACTTTGATCAAGGAGAGGGAAAGCGTTACCGGTCTCTTGGATGTTATCCTTGCACCTTTCCCGTGGAGTCAACGGCTAAGAATGTTCCTGAAATTGTTGCGGAACTTAAAACCGGAAAATTTAAAAATATTGCAGAACGTGCAGGACGCGCTCAGGACAAAGAAGGCGGCGGAGGACTTGAATCTCTCCGGCGCGAAGGTTACATGTGAAAAAATCCAAAATACAAATCCCAAATAACAAACAAATTTCAATGCGCACATCCCAAATACCAAACATGGAAGGTTGGAATTTGTTGTTTGTAAATTGCAATTTGTTTGGAATTTGGAAATTGAAGTTTGGTGCTTCATGATGATGATTAAAGAACATCTTCCCAAAATGAATATCGTGATCGTGGGGCACGTGGACCACGGAAAGAGTACGGTAGTCGGACGTCTTTTAGCAGACACCGGATCTCTTCCTCAAGGCAAGCTTGAGCAGGTCAAAGAAAATTGCCGAAGAAATGCCAAGCCCTTTGAGTATGCCTTTCTTTTGGACGCACTTAAAGATGAGCAGGATCAGGGTATCACAATTGATTCTGCACGCTGTTTCTTTCGAAGCGATAAACGCGAGTACATTATTATCGATGCTCCTGGGCACATTGAATTTTTAAAAAACATGGTAAGCGGAGCGGCTCGCGCGGAAGCGGCTCTTCTGATCATTGATGCCAAAGAGGGGATTCAGGAAAATTCGCGTCGTCACGGCTATCTGCTTTCCATGCTCGGAGTGAAGCAAGTGGCGGTTTGTGTAAATAAAATGGATCTTGTGAAATATCAGGAAAAAGAATTCAAAGCTATTGAAACAGAATACCGTGTGTTTCTAAAAAAAGTTGGACTCGAGCCCAAGTGTTTCATTCCAATATCTGCTCTTGAAGGAGAAAACATGGCCGTGGCTTCGAAGAGCATGCCCTGGTACCAAGGGCCCACGATTTTGCAGGTCCTCGACGGTTTTGATCTTGCTCCTTCACCTGAAAAGAAACCTTTCCGTTTGCCGGTTCAGGGAATTTATAAATTTACAGAGTCTGGAGATGAGCGGCGAATTATTGCAGGCAGAGTGGAATCCGGATCTTTAAAAGTAGGTGATAAGGTCATCTTTTTCCCTTCCAACAAACGCTCTGAAGTGAAGTCGATCGAAGTTTTTAATGCGGATCCTCTTCAAGAGGTAAGCGCGGGAATGTCTTCGGGGCTGACTTTGAAAGAGCAGATTTATATCAATCGCGGCGAGATCATGTGCAAGCTTGGAGATCCTCACCCTGAAATCAGTTCCATGATGCGTGTTCGTATTTTTTGGATGGGAAGAAAACCCATGACGATTGATCGCGAATACAAACTCAAATTAGGCACAGCAAAGGTTCCGGTCAAAATCAAGAAGATCGTCCAAGTGTTTGATGCCTCAAATCTTCAAAAAAATGAAAAAAATCAAATTGAGCGTCATGATGTTGCCGAATGCATTTTAGAATGTTTTTTCCCCATGGCTTTTGATGTTTCCGGAGACTTGGAAGCTACGGGGCGCTTTGTGATTGTGGATGAGTATGATATTGCAGGCGGTGGTCTGATTGTCGAAGCTGTGAAGGACGCTCAATCCGATGTCCGTGAGCAGGTCTTGAACCGTGAAATGAATTGGGATTTTAGCATTGTAGACCCCAGAGAAAGAGCAGCGCGTTACTCGCATCAGCCCAAAATGATTCTTCTCACTGGAGCTGTTGGAGTTGATAAGAAGATCATTGCCAAAAATGTCGAAAAAACCTTGTTTGAAAAGGGGTGTAAAACCTACTTTTTAGGGATCGGGAATCTTTTGCGTGGACTGGATGTGGATCTTCATAAAGAAGCCAGACGCGAGCATGTCAGGCGCCTTGCCGAAGTTGCCCATATTATGATGGATGCTGGATTGATTGTTCTTGCCACTGCCAGCAATATGAACGATGAGGAACTTAAGCTCCTGCAAGAGGTTACGCTCAGAGAATCGGTGCTTGTGGTCAATGTTGGAAAGAATAAGTTTGTCGATGCTATCCTGGATTTAGACCTTCCGGATCCAGCAAAGGTCGATGAAAATGCACGTCAAGTACTCGAACTCTTGGAAAAGAGCGGCATTTTTAGGATTTAACGGTTTTTCGGTCAAAAAACCTAGTTTTAATCTTCTAGCAATTTTGATCATTTTTCAAAGAGCACTATTATCTCTTCCATAGATCACGTAAAATCAAATTGGCATCAATAACTTTACAAAAAGAGGATGGAAGTCATGGCAAGGCCGGAAAAAAAATCAGAGTCTTATGACTCTATTTTTGCAATGATCCTCCTCCTCGTTATACCAGCCTGTTTATTCCTTCACACTGCTGCGAGTTCAAAAACCTTGTCTGGAGAACTTTCTGTTTTGCGTGTGGAAGGGGAATTTATTTTTTTAGAGTCTCGAGATTTGCAAAAGCTTCGAGTTGAGAAATTTGTCAAGGCTTGCCCCAAACCATCAGAAATTCAGAAAATTCAGTATTTGCTTCGAGCCGTGCGTGGTTCCAAACTTCATTTTTTTCGCAATGGAACAGAATACTCAGGTCAGCAGGCAGGAGAATGGCTTACTTGGAAATGGCATCACAAGCAGTTCAATAACAAACCTGTGGTTACAGCCAAAGATTTTATTGAAAGAGTCGCCACTCATTCCAATCGAACAGGAGAACCCTATCAGTTGATTTTAGATAAAAAGACCAAAGTTCCATTAGCCTTGGTGTTTTCCAACGAGTTAAACTCGCTTGAATCCGCTCTTTTAGAGCAGCAAAAAAGTACATCGCTGCCTTTATCAGTACCTCAAATGCTTTCAAATCCTACAGAGGCCAAATCTCTTCCGCCTGCCATGGAACCTGCATCAGCTTCTGCCGCTTCAGCAGTCACAGCTGCTTCTTAAAGCTAAGATACTTCCTTCTGTTGCCAACCCTATTTGCTATGATACAATTCTCTTCACTATTCTGAACGCGTCGTTTTTCAGAGGAGAGTGATTGTGGATCGCCAGTCTGTTCCATCGCGAGAAATCGCCATTATCGGTTATGAAGCGGAAACGCAGACGCTTGAAGTCACTTTTCGTAAAGGTGGCGTGTACCACTATTTCAAAGTCCCTTCTGAAGTGCATGAAAGTCTAATGAAAGCGTCTTCTATCGGGACTTTTTTTGCGGAAGAAGTTAAGGACCGGTATTCCTACCAAAAAATCAGCTGAAGAATTTAGCGGCTGGATTCAATTTTAAAATTCTCAATCGCACTTCGCATGGCTGAGGATTCTGTCAGAGTATTGATCAATGCTCTCAGTTTGGCACTTCCAGGAAATTCCTTGAAATACCAAGCTGCAATTTTTCGAAATTGCAAAACCCCGTTATGCTCACCGGAAAATTGAATTTCTAAATCCAGATGTTGGAGTGCTGTCAGTTTAATTTCCTCAAGAGTGGGTCTTGTTGAGAACTGGTTTTCTAAAATCAGACGCGTGATTTCTTGATAAAGCCAGGGATTTCCCAGGGCGCCTCGTCCCACAACAATTGCATCGCAGCCCGTTTCTTCAAACATTTTTTTTGCAGTTTCACCCGAAGTCACGTCTCCATTTCCAAAGACGGGAATTTTAACCGCTTCTTTAACTTTTCGTATGGCCTGCCAATCTGCTTTGCCTGTGTAACCCTGGGCACGCGTTCTTCCGTGAACGGCAACGGCTGAGCATCCCGCATCTTCCGCCAGTTGAGCCAATCTCACCGCTTCTTGGCCCGAATCATCGGTATAACCTTTGCGCATTTTTACGGTAACAGGAATTTTTTTGACGGACCGGACCACGGACTCTAAAATTTTTTTTGATTTTTCAGGTTCAAGCAAAAGCGCGGATCCACCTCCAGGTGAGGTGACTTTGGGGACAGGGCATCCGCAATTGATATCCAGGACATCAAATCCCATCTCTTCAACAATCGCGGCAGCTTCTCCCATAATGGCCGGATCGCATCCCACAATTTGAGCCCCGAGGGGTCGATCACTTGCAGGGTAATGCATCATTTCCAAGGTTTTTTGATTTTTTCGCACCAAAGCATCCGAGGAAATCATCTCTAAAAAGGCGAGGCCCATCGCCTTTTTCCTTGCGACTAAGCGGAATGCAAGATTGGTACACCCGGCCATGGGTGACTGAATGACAGGAGACGGCAGTGTGAAGTTCTTGAGCTTAACCATAGGGTTGTGTAGTATACACGATTTCATGCGCGGAATCTTGAACTAGCAGAGGCTTTATCCCGCAGTTTTCAGGCGGATGAGAATCGATTGATGGAGAGAATTTCATGGGTGTTTTAATTCAAATTGAAGATATTACGAAACATTACGGTGCTCAAGTAGTTTTGGATGGAGCCACTGCCTCATTTTCTGAAGGTCAGAAAATCGGCATCATTGGTCGAAATGGAGCGGGAAAATCCACGCTTTGCCGCATTTTGTGTGGACAAGAGGAAGCCGATCGCGGTGAGGTTCATAAAAACCGTGAACTTCGTCTAAGTCACTTAGAACAGCACGATCAATTTCTTAAGGGCGAGACCGTACTTGATTTTTTAATGCGATTCAGCGAAAAAGAGGCCTGGCAATGCGGGGAGGTCGGTGCGCGCTTTCATCTTCATCATAAGACGCTTGATGCGGCTGTTGACTCTTTGCCCGGTGGATATCGGACCCGTGTAAAATTAGCGGCCATGCTACTTCGAGATCCTAATTTTTTGATCTTGGACGAACCGACCAACTTTCTTGATCTCAGTACCCTCATTCTTCTTGAGAATTTTCTCCAAAGTTTTCGCGGGGGATATCTTATCGTTTCTCACGACCGGGAATTTTTAAAGAGAACGTGCGATCACACACTTGAAATTGAACGGGGAGAGCTCACGCTTTATCCTGGCGGTGTTGAAGATTATTTTGAGTTTAAAGAAGAGCAGCTTGCCCAAAAACAAGCCTACAATCGAACGGTTGAAAAAAAACGGGCGCAGCTTCAGGATTTCGTGGATCGGTTTAAGGCAAAGGCATCTACGGCTTCACGTGCAAAATCAAAAATGAAACAAATGAACAAACTTGAAACTATCGAGATTGCGCACACGCTTGACACGGTGCGCATTGCCATCCCTCCGGTGGAATATAAAACTGGAATTGCGCTTTCGATTAGTGATCTTGCCATCGGGTATCCGGAGAGAACGATTGCCACTGATATCCAGCTTGAAATTGATCGTGGTGAAAAAGTGGCGATTCTTGGTGATAACGGTCAGGGAAAAACGACTTTCCTGCGGACGCTTGCCGGTGATCTTACGCCCAAAACGGGATCTCTCAAGTGGGGAACTGGGCTTAAGGTTGCTTACTATGCTCAGCATGTGTTTGCATCGCTTCATCCTGAGGATTCTGTTTTCAGTCATTTGCAGAGCGTGGCAGCGGATGGCATCACGAATCAGGAAATTCTGGATATGGCCGGAGCGTTTCTTTTTAAAGGAGATGAGACCAAGAAAAAAGTGGCGGTTTTAAGCGGCGGCGAACGTGCGCGGCTTTTGCTGGCAGGCCTTCTGCTGACTCGCAGCCAGGTGCTTCTCCTTGACGAACCCACGAACCATTTAGATTTTGAGACTGTTGAAGCGCTCGCAAAATCGCTCAAAAAATACTCAGGGACCATTTTTCTTGTGAGCCACGACAGAACTTTTGTAAACCTCATTGCTACCTATATTCTTGAAATTAACCAAGGAAAAATTCGCAAGTATCCAGGCGTGTATGAGGATTATGTTTATCGTCTTGAAAAAGACGCACAGAATTTAGGCGGTTCCGCGGATAATGAAGAAGCTCAGGAGATGCCGTCAAAACGGAGAGGATCTTCTTCATCAGAGGGCGCAGCTTCAAACTCAGTTGAGGCTGCTGAAGCTGAAAAAAAACAGCGGAAAGAGGCAGAGGCGGAAATAAAAAAAATGCAGGTTAAAGCCTCAAAGATTGAGAGCCGACTTCAGCATCTTACCCGAGAAAAGGAATCGCTTGTGCAGGAAATGAATCTGAATCCTTTTCATTTTTCTCGTGATCGAAATGAGCAGCTAAGGCAAATCCAGATATCTCTTGAAAACACTGAATCAGAATGGCTTGAAATTCTTGAGAAAATCGAAAAGCTGAAAAAGAAAGCAACTCAGGCTTAGTCGGTACCCTCCTAATCTCTCCTTTCTTTGATTGGATTTTTAGCATCATTTTTTCTAAGAATGACTAGTCATGACGAGGGTAGATTACGTAAGACTCAAAAAAATGAGTGAATTTTACGTCTGGTTTTTTTCTATATATTTCAATTCAGATTATTTTATCGGATGCTTCCTAAGTTCAATATTTATAGGGGGAAATGTCACAGTATTAGCATTCATTATAAAGTAATTTTTAGCAGGATATGGTGGCTTTAACAGTTTTCATTCTTTATTACATGCTTTAATTTGTTGAAAAAAACTTTAAAGTTCGTATACTAATGCCACTTTCCACTCAGGCGGGAAACCAACCAGGAACTGACAAGAGGAGATGGGTTATGGCGAAAACAATTATATCCCCAAAACTAACTGCCAAAACAGCTGCCAAGAAAATTGAATTTGATTTCTTTGCGCCGGAATCAAAAAAGGTCCAATTAGCGGGGTCATTTAATGCTTGGAATCCCGAAGGGACCAATCTCAAAAAAGGTAAAGATGGAAAGTGGAAGACCACACTCAGTTTGATCCCTGGTCGTTATGAATATAAATTTGTAGTTGATGGCGATTGGCAGAATGACCAAAAGCCTGTTGAATGCGCCTCAAACGGTGTCGGTGGTTGGAACAGCGTTATTGAAGTTAAGTAAGCGGACCCTTTCGTGGTCACTTACTCTCCCTCAGCCAGCGAAGATCAAAAAAACGCTTATAAGCGAGGTGCTTCATCTATGAATGAGGACGGGGATTCGCGCAGAAAATTAGCGGATGAGCTCGCCCAACATTTATTGACGCCTCGTGAAATTCAGCGAATTGTCTATTTCGAAGAGCCTGAACCTTTTGAAGTTCTTGGCCCCCATTTCCTGCCTGATCGCGGGGGTGTTGTGATTCGAGCTTTTTTGCCGCGGGCGAAAGAAGCTTGGATCAACTTAAAACACCAAGAACGTGGGCTTGTGATGATGAAGCAGCTTGATCAAGCTGGTTTTTTTCAAGCCGTTTTTGAAAATGAAACCTCTTTTTTTCCTTACCTGATTGGTTATCGTGATGAATCCGGGCATGTGACTGAAGCTGAGGATCCGTATGCCTTTTCTACGGAAATCACGGATTATGATCTCCACCTTTTTGGAGAGGGGAACCATCTTCAAATTTATGAGAAGTTTGGAGGAAGACCGGTTTCTTTTCACGGAATCGAGGGAGTTCATTTTTCTGTGTGGGCGCCAAATGCAAAAAGTGTGAGCGTGGTTGGAAATTTTAATCACTGGAGAACGGGCGCTCATCCCATGACCAAGGTGCATTACTC
>CAZOOM010000104.1:0-7703 GCA_964581425.1 uncultured bacterium
GGTAAATGCTTGCGCACATTTTGTCCGATCACAATCTCACCCGCTCGGGCCACATTTAAAAGCCGGCAGGCAATATTGGCCGTAGTGCCGATCGCAACGAAAGTCTGTGGACCATCAGGCACCCCGACACGTCCAATGGTCACACGACCGTAGTCAATTCCGATTCTGAATTTGACTCCTTCTGAAAAACCATGGCGCAAAAGATAAGGCGTTAAAAGATGATCATTAAAATAGTGCATGGTCAGCGCTGCTTCCACGGCTGATTGGGCATTGGCAGCTTCACACTCCGAACTGCACCCAAAATAAGCGGTCAATCCATCGCCTGTATTTTTTTCAAACTCACCGTGATAATCTCGAATAATATTCATCATCTCAGACATAAAAATATTCATCATCGACAGGACAAATTTTTGGGATTCAAACGTGTCATTGAACCAGGCCTGGTAATCACAAATGTCCAGATAGAGCACCGATACTTCCATGGGCTTGGGGTCGTGGATCGTCACCTGGGGCACCAAATCTGAGGCAGGATGAGGTTTTTCAAAAAGAGGTTTGCGCGTCAGCGTTGAAATGCGCTGATTCGTCCGATCAATCATTTGGTTAAGATAATCTTTGCCCCACATAAGTAGTGAATGATTCTATTTTATTTTGCCTGGAGCTACAAACCCTAACTTTTCACACCTCTAGAACTTCTCCAAATAGGGTTTGAGCAAATGATGGGAGGCTCACCTCTTGTAAAGAATTTCAGAGACCCCGCCGATGGTTAACCGTTCCACAATAGGGTTTATCAACTAAAGTGCGAGGAATCCCCATGGACAATTGGCTGCTCCAATCTATTAAACGAACTGCCCTGCGATGCATCCTCGGATGGATTATTTCTCTATTTTTCGTTTTATGGTTTATCTCGACTCAAAAACGCTATATCGAAAACTTTCTTAAAGGCCCTTTCCCCATCACCCAAGAAGAACTGGCTTCGATCAAAGACATTCAAACAACCCCCCATTACTTTGTAAAAATTCAAGCCAGTAAAATAATTGAGACAGGTTTTCAGGAAGTATCTGTTGAAAAGAGTGGCAGCAAAGAAACGAGCAGATCGGTTTCCGCTACTTATTTCGCATTCCTCGTTGGTAAAAAGCTCCTTCTGGTAAAGAGCCGCTCAGAGCATCCTTCTTTAACCATGGTGGGCGAACTCACTTCAATTCCGCTTTCTGTTGAAGAGAAGATTTTTGCCACACCGGAAGATCGTAAAGCCAGAGCCCTGTTTTATTCTTTTTATCTTGAAGATACTTCCTTCCGTTCGCCAGGATATTTTTTGATAGGATTTCTACTGCTTTATGCCGGCCTGTTTGCCTTTAAATTTTCAAATGCACTACGATGGTTTCTGAAACCATCCACTCATGCCTTAGTGCGCCGTGCAGAAACCTGGGGTCCTTTTTTTGATCAAACTGCCGAAGACGTCAAACACGAAGCATCCTCTCCCAAATTTAAAACCTCTGGATGGAAAATCACGGAAAAATATTTGATCCAAAATGCGTGGTTTGCTTTTAATGTTTACCGTCAAAGCGACGTGATTTGGCTCTACAAAAAAGTCATTCAACAACGCGTGAACGGAATCCCCGCTGGCAAACGTCATCAGGCTATTTTTAAAATGACGGATGGTAATGCCGAGATTTTTGGAAATGAAAAAAAGATCGACGCAATCTTATTTTTTGTTGGAGAACATGCGCCCTGGGCCATTTGCGGATTTTCAGATGCCCTTGAAAAGGATTTCAAAAAAAATCGAGCGCAAATAATTTCAGAAATTGAGAAGAAAAAGCGAGAATGGAATTCAAACCCGGGCCCAGATTCCATTGGCCACGTTTAGCCGATGTTTAAGATTTCACCAGCGTTAAGCCCGGCCGTCAATTTCTCCGGTCTGAGTGTTCACACGAACGCGGTCACCTTCTTTAATATACTGCGGCACTTTGACTTCAAGACCGGTTTCAAGTTTAGCAGGTTTTAAAACACTCCCCGCAGAATCCCCCTTAATTGAGGGTTCCGTGGAAGTCACTGCAAGCTCAACATAAACAGGAAGTTCCAGAGAAACTGGATCCCCATTGTATTTAAGAATTTGGCCGGGAGTTCCCTCCTTAAGATAACCCTTTAAATCCTCGAGCTTGGCTGGGACAAAACATAAATCTTCAAACGTCGTATCATCCAAAAAATGATAGCCTTCTGTATCGATATAGGAAAGAGAGGCTGAAACTTTTTCAATGTCAGCCTCGGTAAATTTCTCCCCGCTTTTAAAATTCTTATCAAGCACCGCTTGAGTCAGAAGATTTTTCACGCGCACTTTGACCATGGTGGACGCTCCGCGAGCCGTAGGCGCCGCAAAATGAACCTCCAGCACCAGAAAGGGCTGGCCATCGACCAAAATCATGTCTTTTTTCTTTAATTCATTCGCTCCAACCATGTCCTTATTTCCTTTTTTCTAAGCAAGGATTACTCTTAAAGATTGAGAAGGGTGAAATTGTAGCGAGAAATATCGTGAATGCCAAGCGCCTTAAATAGCATCTTCCATTTAGGATCGAAGCAAGCTATCACAAAAATGCACCTCAAAAAATGCGCTTTCTATGCTAAACTCTTTTGCAAATAAACCTCTATGATTAAATCACTGCTCCATAAATTAAATGCTGCGTTTTGGATTCTGCTCATTTCTATTTCTCTGCTGAATTTTATCTGCGGCATTGGAATTGTGGCTGCTAAGTTCTCATCGCCGCAAAACCGGATTCATTGGATGCAGGGAGATGATTACCTTCCTCTTCGCTTGCTCCCCAACCGAGATCATGTACTGGTAAATGGCTTTCCTGCTTCAATCAACAGTCTCGGATTTCGCGGAAAAAACATCGAAAACAAAAAAAATAAAATTCTTTGTCTGGGAGATTCTGTGACTTTCGGGTGGTCAGCTTCCGGAGATCAAGGCACCTACCCTCACCAACTCGAAAAAATACTGAACCGTCCGGATACGGAAGTCATTAATAGTGGAGTTCCTCGGGCCAACAGTCTGCACCTTTTAAACACTTATCTTGTCAAAGGCGCACCCTTAAAACCTTCGTTGGTATTAATTTTAGAAGGATGGAATGATCTGCTTTTTCAGATTGCGCCCGCGCCCCAAGTTTCCTCGGCTCAAATCTTTTGGTCACAAACCTTTGCTCTTGTTCAATTCATCAGCATGATCAGTAAACAAATTCAAAATCTCATTGCGGCAAAAACCGTACTCCGTGAACGCGAGCATGTGCAAGTTGTGATTGAGTGGGATCGACTTAAAGAAACAGAACAATCAGTGCAAAGCTTGATCACGCTTATAAAGGCAAACGGATCAACGCCAATTTTAATCACGCTTCCCCATTTTTTAAAATCGGACATGACTTTCAAGGAAAAGGAACGCTTTATCACTTATTTACTAGGTTGGCCCAACCTGAGTTATGAGGGATGGCACCACTTAGTCAAAGAATACAATCAACGGATTCGAAAAATTGCTCAGGAATCAGGCGTCACGCTCGCGGATTGTGAAAATCAAATACCAGCTGAAGATTTTGTAGATGTTTGCCACTTAAATGATGAGGGAAATCGCAAACTCGCCCAGTGTGTGGCCAATACAATTTCCAATCTGAAGACTCCTTAGACAATCTGCTTTAGCGCATTCTACTTTGAGACAGGCTCACCTGTGAGCGCAGGAGACCGCGCGGTCATGAACTGAACCAGATCTTTTGAAAAGACCAAATCTAAAGTCCAATCAAATGCTACACGGATTTTTTTCTCCAAACGCGGCAGTTTGCTTAGGTAAATCGTACGCCATAACCACCAAGCCATAAATCCCGAGAAATTCCTTCCCAAAATATTCGCAACACCTGTTCGTCTTCCAATCGTTGCCAACTGCCCAAGGGTCGAAAACGTAAACACTTGTTTTTTCTCATGATGCCCTGCTATTTCAGCCAAAATGTTCCTGGCCACAACCTTACCTTCTCGCTGCGCATGCTGCGCTGTGGGTGGATGAAATTTTCCGGTCTTAGGATTCTGAATTAATGCGGCATCACCCACGGCAAATACTCCGGGCCACTCAGATATTTCTAGAAATTCGCTCACCAGGAGTCGCCCTCGATCATTACGACATGGAAGTTTTTCCAAAATAGGATTTGCCGAGGTTCCTGCTGTCCAAATCAAAGTCTGACTTTTCAAAACCTCTCCGTTGTTTAGTGTAATAGAATCAGGCCCAGCAGCTGTAACACGCGTCTTAGGAAGAATCGTGATTTTTCTTTCTTGGAGCTTTTTCTCAGCATAGCGTCCAAGTTTATCAGACAATTCCGGCAAAATAATTTCTCCCGGATGAATTAAAATCATGCGCAGCATTTCTTCTTTTAGATTCGGATAAAATCGCAGAGCGCTTCGAGCAAAGTCATTGATGGAAGCCATGGTCTCCACTCCGGCAAAACCTGCGCCAGCTACTGTAAATGTAAGCAGAGCCTCGCGATTTTGTGCAGCGCATTCCGTGTCGGCTTCTTCCAAATGCTGGATGATTCGATTACGTAAAAGAATGGCATCTCCAAGACTTTTCATGGTAAGTGCATTTTCATTCAGACCGGGCAGATTAAAATAATTCGTCACCGAACCCAGTGCAATCACCAGAAAATCGTAACCTAGAGGGTGACGATGCCGGTCATAGCCATGAGAAACCATGACCTCTTTTTTATCCAGCAAAATTTCCTCAACCTGACCAACAAAAAACTGCGTTTTCTTAAGAAGCTTCCTCACGGGATTCACAATGTGCGTCATATCAAGATCACTCGCCGCAACCTCATGAAGCATAGGCGTAAAAAGAAAAAAATTCTCCCGATTGACCAAGGTGATACTCACACTGGCATCACCCGCCAATTTTTTTTCAAGCTCCATCGCGGCATAAAGCCCGGCGAAACCTCCTCCTAAAATTAAAATTCGCTTTTGTGAAACAGGGGGAACGCAGGGATAATGTATTTTGTCCATGATTTTTCATGCCCCCCGAACCATCTTCGAGAGGCCAAGCCTTTCGTTTTAAGTGGCTAATGCCATTTGTTCTGAAAAAATTGTTTTCCGAATAAACTTTCCGACACGCAAAGCTTGAGCTGCAATAGTCAGAGAAGGATTGACTGCTGAAGAGGACGGGAAAAATCCCCCATCGACAATAAACAGATTTTCGTGATCATGTGATCGACACCACGGATCAAGCACAGATTGTTTTGGATCACGGCCAAACACCGTAGTCCCGACTTGATGCGCCACGGCATGAATAGGCATGGCTTTTTCGAGGAGAATACGGAATCCAAGATGCCAAAGTTTTTTCTTAAATACTTGGATAAGTTTTAAGTGGGGTTTTCGATTATTAGCCGTATAACTCAGACGAATGTTGCCATTCTCAGTGACCGTCACTCGGTTCTCAGGCTTGGGCAAATCCTCGGTAGTAAACCACCAGTCCACAGAATGTTCTGCCATCCACTTCAAAATAAAACTTGGCACCTCAGGTTTGTCTGCTTTAAGAAGCCCTTCCGTAGCTTTGCCAAGCAGCTGGATGTGTCCTATAGGCCCATCTTGCCTTCCAAAATAATAATCATTTATCCCAATAGTTTTTTGAAAGAGTGTGGGATTTTTTTTGTGCGGATGAATGGCAAGCATGGCAGAGTTGTTGTGGCACATATAATTTCTTCCCACGAGTCCGCTGGAATTCGAAACCCCGTTTGGATTTTTATGATCACGTGAATTTAAAAGCAAAGCCGAAGAATTGATGGCACCTGCCGAAAGAATAAAAAGATCCGCACTGTATTCCCTCACCTGGCCTTGATGACGAACCTTAACGGCTTGAATCTTATGACCCAAGCTGTCTGTTTCTAATCGTTCTACTTTAGCCTGAGTCAGCAATGTCACATTCGGGTGCTGAAGAGCATGATTCAAACAGCTGATTTCTGCATCCCCCTTGGCATTGACCGCACATGGAAAGCCATCACAAGTTTCACACCGTAAACACGGACTTTGCCGCAAGGAATCTTCAAAACGCTTGACTCCGATCGGAAGATGAAAAGGGCGAAGACCTAATGTTTTTAATTCTTTTGAAATTTCCTCAATGCGAGGTTCATGAGAAAGCTTAGGATAGGGAAATGCCCTGTCCCGATGCGCCTCTGTAGGATCTTCTCCTTGTTCACCATGAACAAAGTAAAGCTGTTCGGCTTCTTGGTAATAAGGTTCGAGATCCTCATAAGCAATGGGCCAGGCAGGAGAAACTCCTTCGCCATACTGAATTTCTCCGAAATCTTCCTTGCGTAAACGAAGAAGCGCAGCTCCGTAAACTTTGGTTTGTCCTCCAACGAAATAAGCCTGGCCTGGACGGAAGGGTTTCCCATTTTTTGTCAGCCATTTTTCCTGAGTATGATAAATCTCTTTTCCAAAAACCTTAGCGGGATCCCAGTTATCTTTGGAACGCACCAGGTAATCTCCCCGCTCTAAAATCAAAATAGATTTTCCGCTTCCAGCGAGTTGATAAGCCATCGTTCCACCGCCAGCACCCGTTCCAATAATGATCACATCAAAATGTTTTTCACTCATGATTTCACCTGATCTTGTTTTGTTTCATGGAGGTGACGACCTCCGCATTGATGCATCCCTTTTCCTGAAATCTCCGCAAGAACGGGTGTCATTGTTTGATTCTCGAAAGGCTGCTTTCCACAGCAATATTCCCCGTACTGCTGAATTAATTTAGCCACAAGACCTGTCCACCCTGTTTGATGCGAAGCCCCCACTCCCGAACCATCCTCTCCATGAAAATACTCGTGAAATACAAGATAGTGACGCCAGTGAGGATCACGATCAAAAGGACTTTGCCTGTGTGTCACGGGCCGAATACCCTGCTCATCTTTTAAGAAAATTTTGATAAGCCTTCTTGAAAGCTCCTGCGAAACGTCCCAAAGATTCAAGTAAATCCCTGAACCGGTAGGACATTCCACTTTAAATCCATCTCCGAGGTAGTGATGAAATTTTTGAAGGGATTCAAGGATGAGAAAATTGACTGGAAACCAAATCGGCCCCCGCCAGTTGGAATTTCCTCCAAACAGTCTTGAGGTCGAATCGCCGGGATCATAACTCACTCGTTTTTCATCTCCAGCCCAATGAAGCGAGTAAGGATGCTCCCGATGATAACGAGAAAGGGCGCGAATGCCGAAAGTACTTAGAAATTCATTTTCATTTAACATTTTTTCCAGCACTCGCTTTAATTTGGAAGCATCCAAAATCGAAAGCAGTCTGCGCTCCCCAAGACCTGGAGTCATCATGCAAGCCACGCGGCTGCAGAGGTCCTGACGGTTTTGTGTAAACCAATCAAAGCGTTTCTTGAATCCAGGAAATTTTTTCAAATATTCAGGATCCAACGTTTCCACAGCAAAAAGAGGGATCAGTCCCACCAGAGAACGCAGCTTTAGCGGAAAATGTTTGCCATTAGGTAAATGAACCACATCATAAAAAAATCCATCTTCTTCATTCCAAAGCGGAATGGCGTCCTCGCCAATCTTGCTCATCGCTTCAGAGATATACAGAAAGTGCTCATAGAATTTACTCGCGATGTCTTCATAGACAGGATTTTCTTTTGCAAGCTCAAGCGCCATGGAAAGCATGTTAAGGGCATACATCGCCATCCAGCTCGTGGC
>CAZOOM010000105.1:0-7696 GCA_964581425.1 uncultured bacterium
ATAATACGTCCTCCTTTTTTGCCAGCGATACTTCTGCAAAAATTGCGAGCAAAATCAAAAGAGATATAAGCTCAAAAGGAAGCAGATAAACCGAAAAAAGACGAAGCCCGATGTCTCGCACTTGATTTTCCTGCACACTCAAAGGCTCAACTGCGGAATGATAAAGTAAATGACCGAGCACAAGCACAAAACCTGTGACGGTCAGAAGCGAGGCCGGAATAAAAAGGGGACGAAAGCGGCCCTTTAAGGGAATGTCTTTAGCTCCGAGCCCGAGGAGCATGATCACAAAAAGGAATAGGACCAACACGGCTCCGGCATATACGATCAAATTGATCATGGCCACAAAGGATGCGCCAAGAGAGACATAGAGCGAGGAAAGCGAAGCCATGGTGACCAAGAGCGAAAGAAGTGCACGTGTAGGTTTTGATAAAAAAACCACACCCAAGGCGCTTAAGACCGCAATGCATGCAAAGCAGTAAAAAAATATAGTATGGATCATACTACCTGAAAAGATTGAGTTAATAGAGCCGCTTGATTCTGATTAATTTCAAAAAATCCTGGGCCAATCTGATATTTTTTTTCAATTCCATCTGACCCACGAAGCGTCAATCGGCCTCCGGGAGAAACGGTGACAAAAGCGGCATGATTTGCAAGCACGCCGACATAGCCGCGTTCTTCCGGGATTTCAGCATGAACCGTATCTGTTTCCAAGGAAAGTCCCTTGGGCGTGATCACTTTCAAATGATAATAAGGTGTTGCCATAATTTTTATCTCATTTAGGGACAGGTCTTAGAAAGCGAAGCAGACCTGTTCCTGACTCGGTCCAAAGTTATTTTTGTGCCGCCTGAAGTTTTTCTGCTTTTTCTAAAACGTCTTCAACCGATCCGCACATGTAAAAAGCCTGTTCCGGAATGTGATCGAGTTCTCCGGCCACGAGGCGCTTGAAACTTTGAATCGTGTCCTTTAAGCGGACATAGCGACCCTTTGCGCCTGTAAAAGCTTCGGCCACAGAAAATGGCTGAGATAAAAAGCGTTCGATTTTTCGCGCACGAGCCACAAGCGCTCGATCTTCCGGAGAAAGTTCGTTGATACCAAGAATGGCAATAATATCTTTCAAATCTTTGTAACGCTGCAAGATGCGCTGCACTTCGCGCGCCACGCCGTAATGTTCCGCGCCCACAATATTGGGATCCAACATTCGCGAGGTTGAGGCAAGCGGATCGACTGCTGGATAAATTCCAAGTTCTGCAATCTGGCGCGAAAGCACCGTGACGCCGTCCAAATGTGAGAATGCGGTTGCAGGCGCAGGATCGGTCAAGTCGTCAGCAGGAACGTAAATCGCTTGAACCGAAGTGATGGAACCAGACTTTGTCGATGCAATTCGCTCTTGGAGGTTGGCCATTTCCGTGGCAAGGTTCGGCTGATATCCGACGGCCGAAGGCATGCGTCCTAAAAGAGCAGACACTTCAGATCCCGCTTGAGTGAAACGGAAAATGTTATCAATAAAGACCAGCACGTCTTGATGGGCTTCTTCACGAAAATATTCTGCCATCGTGATTCCGGTCAAACCGACGCGAAGACGAGCGCCTGGCGGTTCGTTCATCTGACCAAACACGAGCGCGGTTTTTTTCACAACGCCCGATTCATTGAGTTCGAGCCACAAATCGTTTCCTTCACGCGTACGTTCGCCGACTCCGCAGAACACCGACACACCACCGTGCTCGGTCGCGATATTATGGATGAGTTCCATCACGATTACGGTTTTCCCCACACCGGCGCCGCCAAAAAGTCCGATTTTTCCACCTTTGGCATAAGGCGCAAGAAGATCAATGACCTTGATGCCTGTTTCTAAAATAGAAGTCACCGGAAGGAGGTCTTGATATTTAGGGGCAGGGCGGTGAATGGGATAGCGTTTATTGGGATTTGGCACGCCAGCTTTTTCATCAATCGGATCTCCGAGTAAATTAAAAATGCGTCCCAGAGTTTGGTCACCTACAGGAACCGAGATCGGCGCACCTGTGTCTTTAGCATCGGTGCCGCGGACAAGACCGTCGGTAGAAGCGAGTGCAATGCAGCGCACGACATTGTCACCAATGTGCTGCGCTACTTCGAGCACGAGCTTGCTTTTAGTTTGGGAGTTCTGAACCTCAATCGCGTTATAAATCGCGGGAAGCTCGTCGGGTTCAAACTGAATGTCCACACTTGGTCCCATGACCTGAATAATTTTACCTACTGACATGATTCCTCCGAATATATTTAGGGACGGTTCTTTGCAAAGAACCGTCCCTGGATCACTTTATCTTTTGCGCCCGGGATCCGGACACGATTTCAATAAGTTCTTTGGTGATCGAAGCCTGGCGGGCCTTGTTTCGTTCCAGCACCAGATTGTCGATCAACTCACTTGCATTCTCTGTGGCTGAATGCATGGCGGTCATGCGCGCCATTTGCTCAGAGACCACAGATTCTAAAAACACCTGACGAATTTTTGACTCAAAATACATGGGAACTAATTTTTGAAAAATCAGTTCAGGACTTGGTTCAAAGATGTAATCGACAGCATGGTTAGGGACGGTTTTTTCTTGGAGAACCGTCCCTGAAAGAGAATGATCCGGGCGAGTCAGAGGAAGAATCCGCTCGCTTGTAATTTGAAAACGTGAGCTTGTGACAAATTTACTGTAAACCACATAAACGGCATCTGCCGCTCCGCTCAAATAAAGCTCACTGACGTTTTCCCCAAGCTCAGAGATAAGCTCATCAAAATGAGAAGGTTTAATATTGATAGATTCTTTTAAAAATGAATAGCCTGAGCGTTTGAGCGCCTGAATGCCGTATTTTCCAATCCCAATCAACTTGCTCTCTAATTTTTTTGAGGCGAGAAATCGTCCCGCTTCCTGAATCAGGTCCATATTGTAGGATCCGCAAAGTCCGGAATCTGAGGTGATGAGAACCACCGCGATTTTCTTTTCTTCACGGACCTCAAAAAAAGGATGAGCGGCTGTGGGCAAACTTTGATTCAAGCGAAGCAGGAGATTTTCAATGCCCTCTAAAAAAGGCTTAGCCTGCTGCATCATCATCTGATAGCGTTTGAGTTTGGCCGTGGAAACCATTTCCATGGCGTACGTGATCTTCTTCGTACTCTCAACGCTTTTGATGCGTTTTTTTAGTTCGCGTAATTTGCCCGACATAGTAGATAGGGAAGAATGGGGAGGAATAAGGAGTAAAAAGGAATAATACGCAACGGATTTTACCGTATCCTGTTCTTCCTTCTTTTTCCCTTTTCTTCCCTGTTATTCCATCATCCTTATTTAAATTGTGATTTAAATTTCTTGATGGCGTCTGCCAGTTTTTTCTTGAGATCATCACTCAAAACTTTTTTCTGATGGATCTCATGTTCCAGATCAGAATAGTTTTTGGTCATGAAAGCAAAAAGCCCGGCTTCAAAAGATTTCATCTGTGCAAGCGGGAGATCATCTAAAAGGCCTTCATTTCCTGCGAAGATCAAAATAATCTGACGTTCCACCGAAAGCGGCTCGAGAATATTCTGTTTCAAAATTTCCATCATGCGCTCGCCGCGATTCAGCTGATCTTTGGTTGCTTGATCAAGATCTGTAGATAGCTGTGCAAAGGCTGCAAGTTCCCGGTACTGAGCCAGTGCAAGACGTAAGCTTCCAGCCACTTGTTTCATGGCTTTGGTTTGAGCATTGCCGCCCACACGTGACACCGAAAGTCCGGCATTCACAGCAGGACGCACGCCCGCGTAAAAAAGATCCGTCTCAAGATAAATTTGACCGTCAGTAATGGAAATGACGTTGGTTGGAATGTAGGCAGAGACGTCGCCCAACTGCGTTTCAATCACAGGAAGCGCGGTTAAAGAGCCGCCGCCTAAATCGTCGCGGAGTTTTGCTGCGCGCTCGAGCAAACGTGAGTGAAGATAGAAAACGTCTCCGGGATACGCTTCACGACCCGGTGGTCGCTGAAGAAGCAGCGAAAGTTCGCGGTAAGCCACGGCATGTTTTGAAAGATCATCATAAGCCACGAGCGCATGCTTTCCATTATAGAGAAACTCTTCTGCCATCGCGCATCCCGCATAAGGCGCAAGATATTGCAGAGGTGCGGCATCATTGGAAGAAGCACAAACAATGGTGGTGTATTCCATGGCCCCGTATTTTTCTAAAGTCTGAGCAAGGGCGACGACGCTTGAAAGTTTTTGACCAATCGCAACGTAAAAGCAAAAAACATCTTTTCCTTTTTGATTGATGATGGCGTCGATCAAAATCGCGGTTTTCCCTGTTTGACGATCACCAATAATCAGTTCGCGCTGGCCGCGTCCGATGGGGATCATGGAGTCAATGGCCTTGATACCAGTTTGGAGCGGTTCTTTTACAGGCTGGCGTTGAATCACCGAAGGGGGAACGACTTCAATGGGGCGAAAATGTTTTGCCGGGATGGGGCCTTTGCCGTCCAAAGGTTCTCCAAGTGGATTAACAATTCTTCCCAAAAGTTCTTTTCCGGCTGGAACAGAAACAATCTTTCCGCTGCGCTTAACCTGATCGCCTTCCTTAATAGCGCGGTCAGATCCCATGATGACCACGCCGACATTATCAGGCTCAAGATTGAGCGCGATTCCTGTGGTTCCATCAGGAAAACTCACCATTTCGCCGGCCATGCAATCTTCAAGACCGTACACGCGGGCAATACCATCTCCAACTTGGAGTACGTAACCCACAGATTTCATTTCGATCTTGGAACTGTATTTTTGAATCTCGTCCTGGATCGCTCTTGTGACTTCATCAGGTTTCAACATAGGTACTCCATTATTCCAGTAATTTTTGATTTAGGGGACGGCAAGCACTTAATGCCTGTCCCCTAAATTCGGACTAATTGAACTCCACTGTGGGAGATAATAATTGATAACGCAATGCATCAAAACGACTTCGATAACTCAGATCAATTTCTTTTCCTTCAAAGCGCACCACAAAACCGCCAAGCATTTTGGGATTCACTTCTGAAATTAACCGTATCTCAGATCTTAATTTTGTTTTCAAGACCGAACGAACCCGTTCCTCAGTTTTTTGAGGAAGGGGACGCGCGGAAATAAGGCGTACTTCCTGGATTCCTTTATGCTTTTCATAGAGCTCGTGAAAAACCTTTTGAATCTCAGCAATTAAAGGAAAGCGGCGTTTGCGAATCAGGACACGTAAAAAATCGTGCAGCAATGTGCTGGTCTCAGGTGCCCAGAGATTCAGCAGGCGTTCTTTTTCCTGCCATCCCACCACAGGATTCAAAAGAATGGCCCACATTTTTTTGTCCTGACCCAGACGCTTCATGACATGCGTCAGCTCTTCCTCTTCTTTATCGAGGATGCCATCGGCTAAAGCTGATCGAAAAAGCGCTGAGGCATAACGGCGCGCGGCCCGGGTATCTTTCACAAAGATTTCTCCAGTTCATCCACGAGCTTGAGTGCTTTCGCTTGATACGATTCGTCGGTCATTTTTTCTTCCACGACTTTTTCAGCGACCTTGAGCGCCAAATCTGCTACCTCGCGGCGCAGAGTAATTTTGGCTTTCTCAACTTCCATCTCAAGATTTTCCTTTGATTTCTCAAAAGAGGCTTGAGCTTCCGCGCGGGCTTTGTCCTGAATGTCTTTGGCGATGCGGCGGCCGTCATCAATCGCAGCATTCAGTTTTGCGCGCGCCTCTTCCTCGATCTTCGCAAAGCGCGCATCATACTGAGCTTTCAAAGACTCGATATCTTTTTTTGCCTGATCGATCTTCTCAAAATCTCCGCGGATTTTTTCCCGGCGTGAAGCCAGGCCTGATTGGATTTTCTTCCAGGCCATGGTCCGCAGAAGAAAAAACACCGTCAAAAACGCAAAGAGTTGGACAATGACCTCTGCGGGAATAATATTTTGCTTGAAATAATCCATGGCGTTTTTCGTCCGCGCTTAGAATTTTCCGAGCAATGAAAAACCAAATACGAGAGCATACAGCGTAAGAGCTTCAATCAATGCGCAGCCAGCCATCATATTGATAAGGATCTTCGTGGAAGCTTCGGGTTGACGAGCCGTGGCATCCATCGCAGCGGACACCGCGCGACCGAGACCAATAGCAGATGCAGCACCCGTAATTGCGAGAACGAGTGGTGCGCCGATAGCAATTGCAGCTTGTGGATTCATAGTTTCATACTCCTTAATTAAAACATCCCGAAGGACGGATCACGAAAAGGTTAATGAACGTGTCCCGGATGAACTTCCGCATGTTCGTGATCCTCATGCGGCATCACCAGAGACAAATAGACAGTGGTTAATAAAGTGAAAACAAACGCTTGGACCAAACTAAACACGATGGCTAAACAGTTTGCGAAAAAATCAAAGAAAAAAGGCAAAAAAGGTTTTCCAAGCTGAAGTGAAGCAAACTGATAAAGCAAACGATCTTCGCTCGATACGTTAGCAAATAAACGAAGCGACAAACTAAAAGGAACGGCGCCGAGTTCTAAAATAATATTTAAAGGAAGCATCAAAATGACCATGGCCCATCCCACAAGATTGGATGGGTTTCCAGCCATGTGTTTCAAATAATTTAAAAAACCCTGTTCACGGATGCCGGTGATCTGAATATAAACCATCGTGGAAAGAGCGAGCGCAATAGTGGTGCTCCAAGCAGATGTCGCTGATTTCATCAAAGGAAAAAGACCGCTCCAATTCATGAGAAGGATGTAAAGAAAAACGGTGCCTAAATAGGGGACGTGTTTACGCCCGGCTTCGCCCAGAATTCCAGTGACAAAAGATTCAACTCCTTCAACCACAGCCTCAAAAAAATTCTGAAGTTTTCCAGGAATCATTTGCCAGTTCTTGGAACCCCCAAGCGCCACAAAAGCAATCAGCGACGCTGCGGTCAAAGAAAAAATAATATTTTCCCAGCGATGCAAAAATTGAGTCCAAGAGGCTTCGGGCCATTGGTTATGAAGAAGAGTAATCCAATTCGGAAGCTCGTGAGCTCCGCCGTGATGAGACGCAGCATGTGTTGCTGCGTTGGCGTGTTGAGCTAGCTCATGTTCATTCATGATGATTAACTGCCGGAGGCATCCTTATGAATTTTTGAATCCAAATCCTTGAAACGCTTGAGCAGTTGGAAGGTATAAACTCCCGAGGCCAGAAAACCCAAAAACACACAAAATAAAACTGATGAATTAGGGAAACCAAACCAACGCTTCAAAATAAAATGGCCCAAAATAAATCCCGCAAAAGGTCCGCTGATAAAAATAGCCGGAAGCGTCATAGCCGCTCCTAGCATCCAAAGAATTCGATCGGAAGAACCTTTTGAACGGGTCAATGGAACCTGAGGATTCGTTACAAAAACTATCAATCTAATGTTCGTTAGAGCGAATTATTATGTCGATATGCCATGAGCTGTCAATAAACTTCTGACGAAATACGAAAAAAAATTGCATCGCATTTCAATTTTTACATTTACAAAATACGAGAGGCCTTTACGTTGATTTAAATCGCAAACAGTGCAACACATGATGGATTCAGATGTTGAATCAAAATGCTGGTTTGAAAAAGGACTGGAATTAATTTCTAAATAGGCTCGGTATTAAATTGACATCGTGAGAATGGGTTTTTATAATGACCCCTCTTTTGCGGGCATAGCATAATGGTAATGTCCTAGCCTTCCAAGCTAGTCATGCGGGTTCG
>CAZOOM010000106.1:0-7696 GCA_964581425.1 uncultured bacterium
GGCGGCACGTGCACAAACACAAGCCATGGCATAAAGATCTGTTCCCACATTCACCAGTCTTGCTAAAAGGTGCTGCTTACGCTCCAGCTTTTCTTGATAAAGCATCATTCCGTGGAAAAGTGCACGCGCAAGTTTTTTTGACGTCTTACCCACAAATGCAAGATGTGTTTTCAGTTTTGATGGCACATGGGCGCCTGAAGGCATTCCTGATCCTGGTAAAAATTGCGCCGGATACCAGAAACTATAAAATCCAGCTGAAGCGAGTCCAATCATCAGTTTTTTCCCAAGCGAATTTTTCTTGGAAAGAAGCGGCATGATTCGGCGTACGTGAAAATCCATGGCTTCGCGCGCAATAAAAAGCCGCATGATCTGGCTGGTTCCTTCAATGATCGTATTAATGCGAAGATCGCGCATCATGCGTTCGAGAGGATAACCTTTTTCTCCGCGAGCACGTAAAGAAGGAGCGGTTTCGTATCCGCGCCCTCCGCGAATTTGGACCGACGTATCCACAACTTTCCACGCTGCTTCAGTGCAAGAAAGCTTGGCCATTGCCGCTTCTAGACGGATATCGTAATGTTTGTTGTCGGCCATTGTGGAAGTCACGTGCGTCACTGCATCCATGGCATAAACCGTTGCTGCGATGGTTGCCAATTTAATTGAAATGACTTCGTGTTCTCCAATCGGGGATCCCCACTGAACACGCTCTTTCGCCCAGATCCTGGCCATTTTCATAGCTGCTTTGGAAGCACCTGTGACTGCCGCAGGCATGGTTAAACGTCCAGTGTTGAGTGTGGTCAAAGCAAGTTTAAGTCCTTTTCCTTCACCTAAAATAATATTTTCGCGCGGGACTTTTACATTAGTAAATCGAATCAAACCATTCTGAATCGCGCGCAGCCCCATGAACTGGCAGCGGTGCGCGGTTTCCACTCCAGGCATGGTTTTCTCAACAATAAAAGCGGTGATTTGCTTTTTCTCTCGTCCGCCAACCACCTTGGCCGGAGTCTGAGCCATCACCACCATGATGTCTGCCGCAGGTCCGTTCGTGCACCAAAGTTTTTCACCATTGATCAAATAAAACTTACCGTCTTCAATAGGCGTGGCCGTGGTTTTCATGCGAGCTGGATCACTACCCACATCTGGTTCGGTTAAAGCAAAGGCTGAAATTTCTCCTTTGGCAAATCGCGGAAAATATTTTTGTTTTTGTTCTTCAGTCCCAAAAAGTTTCAGCGGCTGAGGAACTCCAATGGATTGATGCGCCGAAAGCCAAACCGCCGTGGATCCGCAGTAACTTGACACAAAGTGCATCAAGCGGTTGTAATTGACTTGAGAAAGCTCCTGCCCTCCGTAAGCTTTAGGGATCTTGAGTGCAAAACAACCCAGCTTGGCAAGTTCTTCCAGCGCCTGCTTAGGAAATTCCGTAGTTTGATCAATCAAGTCCGGATCCACGAAACGACGAAGGACATCTCCCACTTTGGCAATCAAATCATCGCCAATCTTTTTTTCTTCAGGGGATTGCTTGGGGTACGGGAAAAGAAGGTCCCACCTCATTTTACCTTTGAAAAGTTCCGCCACAAAACTGGGTTCGGTCCAATCTTGCTCGCGAGAATCTTCCGCCAGCTCAAGGGCCTTCATTTTGTCTTTTCCGATTTTCTTTTCGTCTAAGTAATCCATAGTTTTCCCCTTCGGTAAATGAGAGAATTAAGGTATTAATCTATCGGCAGCGCTAAGGAAAACCGTATGTCGGATTCGAGAAACAATCAGAGGCTCAGATATTTAAGCCACCTGGCAAAAAAATCCTTTAAGATACTCCCCTTCCGGAAAGTAAATATTGATCGGGTGATCAAAGGGCTGGCTGGTTTTGGAAAGAATCTTGAGACCGCGACGAGCATCACAGGCTGCGCCAAAAAGAATTTTCTGAAACAAGTCTTGAGAAATAAAGGAAGAGCACGAGGCTGAGAACAAGATTCCTCCGGGATTTAAGCGCTTCATGGCAAAAAGATTAATGTCTTTGTAAGCATGAGACGCATGATCGATCTGAGTTTTAGATTGGCAAAAAGCAGGAGGATCAAGAACAATCACATCAAAGGTTTCCTGTCCCTGTCTGAGATATTGGAAGACATCGGTTCGAAGCAGCCGATGCTGCGCTTCTGCCATTTGATTTGCTTGGAAATTTAATTTCGCTGTAGCCAGAGCCGATTCAGAAGAATCCACTGAAATTGTTTCAAGAGCACCTGCTCGAGCCGCAAATACCGAAAATCCTCCGGTGTAAGAAAAACAGTTCAGGACTTTTTTCCCCTGGCAAAAATTTCCCAAAAGCTTGCGATTGTCCCGCTGATCGAGAAAAAAACCAGTTTTTTGTCCCCCTCGAACATCCACAAAGAGAGGCACTCCATTTTCTTTGATTTCAATATGAGCCGGAGGTTCCTCACCCATGACTGTTCCATGCTTAGCTTCGAGACCTTCAAGGCGCCGCCAGTCAGCATCATCTTTTTCAAAGATTCCGCGAACCTTCAAGTGTTTTGAAAGCGATTGAAGGACGGCTTCACGCCATCTTTCCATGCCTGCAGTTTTAATTTGGATCACCAGAAAATCACCGTAAAGATCCGCGACCAGCCCAGGAAGCCCATCATTTTCACCGTGAATGATTCGATAAGCATTCGTATCAGAGGCCATCCATGGTTTTCGGCTTTCGATAGCTGCTAAAATTCTTCGATCAAAGAAACTTTCATCAATCGCGCTGTCATCAAATGCCAGCATGCGAACCGCAATTTGTGATTTAGGATTAATGTAACCTGTCCCTAGAAAATGTCCTTCTGAAGATTCCACACGAACCAAATCTCCGGCCTGATAGCCTTCTTCAATCTGATCAATGGCCCCTGAAAAAATCCAGGGATGAAAATTCTGAACAGGTTTTTCTTTCCCAAATTTCAAAACTAGCTGTACGGTTTTCATGATTTTAAACTCCCATTAAGGCTGCGCCGATTACACCCGAGGAATCTCCAAGTTGGTTTTTCACTATCGGGGTTTCAAGGCTGTCACTAAAAATAGCTTTACGAACTTCTTCAATGCCGCGCGTGTAAAGTTCATCCACCTGCGAAAGGCCTCCACCCATGACCACGATATCAGGATCCAAAACGTGAATGACATTGGCAAGCGCTCGGCCAAAGTTTCGAAAATAAAAATTCATGAATTCAATAACCCATTTATCTTCTTGCCGGCATTTTTCCAAAATCTGAGGAAAGGAAAGTTTCTGCTGAAACCGCTTAAAATACATTTTCTCCGCTCCTCCGCCACTGATATAGGTTTCAACGCATCCACGGGCTCCGCAGTAGCAGTCTGGTCCGTTAGGATCCAAAGTCATGTGTCCCCATTCACCAGCAATGGATTGGATGCCACTGATAATTTTTCCATCAAAAATAATACCACCGCCGCATCCTGTACCAAGAATCACGCCAAACACGAGGTTCTTTCCTTGACCGGCACCTAAACGCGCCTCGGCTAAAGCGAAACAATTCGCATCATTTTGAATGGCGAAATCACGGTCTAACAGTTGTTTAAGATCTTGGTAAAAGGGCTTTCCGTTTAAACAAACAGTGTTCGAGTTTTTTAGAAATCCCGTTTTTTGAGAAACTGCGCCTGGGGTTCCAATACCAAGTGTGTGCTTTTCACTTCCAAGATCACCGGCAAGCTCGTCATAAAGACTTTGAATCCGTTTAAGAATCGCTTCATAACCTTCTTCCTGCTGAGTGAGGATGCGCTTACGGAAAACCTCGCGCCCTTTGGCATCCAGAACAACTCCCTCGATCTTGGTACCTCCTAAATCCATTCCTATTTGAAACATAAAATTCCTGAAGATTTTTTTAAAAAATGGTTCTAAGAAGCTTGAGCTTTCAGAAAGGATTCGTAAATAGGTTTGAGGGCCTGATAAGTTTTAATGGTTCCCACTACGGTGAGATATCCGATCGCTAACACAAATAAAGTCCAAAAAATCTTCCAACCTCGACTGAAACGCGGACTTTTATAAAGGAGAGGAAGTGCAAACGGTCCAAGAACAAAAAGAATCATAAATAAAACAAACCAGGGACTGTAATACCACGCGATTTTTTTCGGGTTGTTTTCTTGAGAGTCCCAGGGATTTTCCATGACAGGAATTATATCCGCAATTTCTTTTTTTCAAAAGGAGTGGTTTTAGAAATAATCTGATCGACAGATTAGGCAGAGGCCGGCAAGGCCAGATTTTCCCGCATATCAGAATTCGCTGTTGTGAAAGGCGGGTTGGCAGGATCTGCACCTTCTGGAATCCCGTGGGTTTCGGTAACATATTTTCGGAAAGCACGATACGTAGTAATCCATCGAAAAAATTCAAGCCACTTTCCGACAGAAAAAGGCCCTGTTTTAGCAACTTGAGTAATCGTCCGCAAAAAGAATTTCGTCCTCTCCAAATTAGAAGGAAAAAGATAATAAGCGAAAAGTTTCACAAGCAGCATGGCAAATTTCCCATTAAAAGGAACTTTTTTGCATTCACCATGCGCATTCCCATAACGGCCAAGCATCGTCACGAGGCGCTTGCTGAAACTGTCATAACGATAAAGCACACGAATCAGCCAGTTGTAACCTTTTTGTAGTTCCTCAAGAGTCATCAATTTGGGAATAAAATTACAGTCCGCAGCACCGTGGCCATTCAGGTTGCTCCACTCTGAATCCAGCATGCGGCCTTCTGATTGAAGCCGCTTGAGCAAAGGAGTGTTGGGAAGTGCCATCAAAGTACCACAAGTCGTAAAGGGGACTCCAAGCTCCTGAAGAAATTCGTACTGCTCATTAAAAATCAGGCGGTCATCATGATCAAAGCCCACGATCATTCCGGCCATGACAGAAATATGATAAGAATGAATTCTCGCAATGTCGTCAGCGATACTCTGACGGGTATTTTGAAGTTTTTTAGTTTCTACTAAACTTTCCTGGCGAGGAGATTCAATTCCGATAAAAACTGAATAAAAATTTGCAGCATTGAGAAGCTCTAAAAGTTCCGGATGATGTGCAACATTAATGGTAAGCTCACAGACAAATTCAATGGGATAGTTATTTTTCTTGGAATACTCCGCAAGAGCGGTCAGAAGCTTTTTTGCAAACGGCATGTTCCCGATAAAATTAGCATCCCCGAAAAGAATGTAGTGAGCTCCCTGTTTAACACAGCATTCCACTTCCGCTAAAACCTGATCTACGGTTTTGATTCGAGGAACGCGGCCATCAGTAACAATGATGTCACAAAATTCGCACTGAAACGGACAACCTCGGCTGGTTTGAAGCACGTGAATGTTGTAACGCTCCCCTCGCAGCAAATCGTATCGAGGGATGGGGCTTGTCTCTACATTGATTTTTTTGGAAGACGCGACATAAAGTTCCCGGGCTTTCCCTTGTTCAAAATCTCGAAGAAACTCAGGCCAGATTTCTTCAGCCTCGCCTGAAATGCGGTAATCCCCCTTTCCTTCAAAGGCTTCTGGAAAAAGGGAGCAATAAGGTCCGCCAAAAACAACAGGCTTCCCGCGCTTACGAAATTCAGCGGCAATTTCCAAGGCACGCTGAAACTGGACATTAAAAGCAGAAATGCCGATTAAATCAGCATCGGTATCGAAATCAATTTCTTCAACGTTCTCATCCGCTATTTCAACTTGCCAATGAGCTGGAGTAAGTGCCGCAACTGTTGCAAGACCTAAGGGAGTAGTAAGAAAACGGGTTCCCGTAAAAGGACGTAAACCTTCAAAAGACCAGATGGTAGGTTGAAACAAGGGATTGATTAGATAGACTTTTTTCATGCAACTCGCGCAATCCCCTTTCGAGAAAGCTTTGGGAAATGGCCGCATTAAGCAGCCATTTCCCACGCTTGATGATCCGAAACGAAACGTTTGTCTCTCAAAACCTAAGACAATTTCCGATTAATAACCTCTGCGGCCTCCGCCACGAGAGTTACCACCGTCACGACGACCACCGCCACCAAAACCGCCTTCACCGCGAGGTTTAGGTGGGCGAGCTTCAGAAACGCTCAAACCGCGTCCCAAAAGTTCAGTCCCGTTCAGCTGACAAGCTTTTTCAGCTTCTTCAGGAGTGCCCATAACCACAAAGGCAAAGCCCTTGGACTGGCCTGAGTAGCGATCTTTAACGATTTCAGCTGACTGCACATTACCACATTTGGAGAAAAACTCTTTGAGGTCTTCTTCCGTGGCGTTGTAGCTGAGATTTCCAACGAACAATTTTGTTTGCATTTTTCTTTCCTTTTAACCTTAACGACTTAAATTGTCTAAAAAATCCGCTCGAAAGCGGACATTTTGAACGTCATTAGCGGCTGATTTTAACGACATTAACCGCCTGAGCTCCCTTAGGGCCTTGTGTGACTTCAAACTCCACAAGATCACCTTCGGCGAGGGATTTAAATCCCGTTCCTTGGATCGCAGTGTGGTGGACGAAAACATCCTCACCAGACTCCTGAGCTACGAATCCAAAACCTTTTGAATTATTAAACCACTTGACTCTACCTTGCGCCATGACCACTTTCTCCTTTGTTAGTAATGCTGATATTTAATTTAGGAAATTTGAATTGCGATTCTAAACAACCACAAAAAAAGCCACGAGGCGAAATCTTGCCTTGTGGCTAATCTCAAATCCCCTTAACCAGCAATTTCGAAATGGATTCTGTTCCCCTTCTCGTTTTTTGTCAAGCAATTAAATTCCCATACTTAAATTTCACACCTCACATTCCTATCACAAGGCTGCCTATTGTCTCTGGCTAAGGTGCTTTGAAGAGGAGAGAATGGAAAATGAAGCGATCCAAGAGGTTATAAGTAGCGGTCGAGTTTTTTATCTTTAAGAAGCCGGACCACATCACGGACAGACTCTGTAGCTTCTTTGGAGCAAACCAAAAGGGCGTCCTCTGTATCAATGACCACCAAATCTTTGACACCTAAAAGTGCGACCAATTTCTCATCCTGAGCCTTCACAGTATTGCCAGCGCTATGAACAAAAAGAACCTGTCCCTTGCTAAGATTTTCCTGATCATCATGCGGCCAATCTTCAGATGCGCCCTGCCATCCGCCAAGATCATTCCAATCAATTTCGAGCGGAAGAGAAAGAATCTGTCCTTTCATTTTTTCCATGAGGCCGTAATCGATTGAAATCGAAGGCATTTCAGGAAAGGAAGCTTTCATTTCCTTTTGAAAATCCTTTGCTGTTGCAATTTTTCGCGCAAGATCGTAGGCCTTGGGCAGATATTTTTTTGCAACTTCCAAAAGAGCCTTAGCGTGCCAGACAAAAATCCCGCTGTTCCATAAAAACTTTTTGGAATCAAAAAACTTTTTAGCAATGGAGAGACTGGGTTTTTCACAAAAGCTTTTCAGTTTATAGATATCAAAGCTGCCCTCTTTGATAAATAATCCGTCGAGCTCAAGATATCCATAACCGGTGTGAGGACGAGTCGGACGAATCCCAAAAGTCACCGGCATTTTTTCATAATAAGCAATTTGAGAAGCTGCTTTGAGGGCATTGCGAAAAGCTACTTTTTTGCCGATTTTGTGATCCGCAGGTAGAAGCGCAATCACCGCATCAGGATCGCGCTCATAAAGCATGGCCGCTGCCAAGACAGCACACGGTGCGGTATTGCGACCAACAGGCTCACCCATCACCTGAGTCAGAGGAATTTTTCCTA
>CAZOOM010000107.1:0-7669 GCA_964581425.1 uncultured bacterium
ATCATGGGCCTTACGATGTACACTCAGAATCCAAAAATTACTCCTGCGGAAACTCTTCCATTATTATCCGGTCAGTGCGATCCGCTCACGGCCATGAATTCTCTGCTTTCTTTTGCTCTGAATGTTCCCACCAAAATTATGACAGGCTATGCTGTTCCAGGGTCAGGCGATGTGATTACTTCAAATTCTGCTCATGCTTTTAATCTCACTCCTGCCGGTGATTCCAGCGTGAGTTATCACGGCATCAACATCGATGATGCGACCATTTATCCCGAGATTATTTCTCCGTTGCTTGATAAAGAAGCAACCGACGAAGATTGGGAAAAGGAAAAAGCTCAAAGTGAGGCGCGCGCGAAAGAAATTTTCGAACACATGAAAGACTATCTTGTTGGAGCGAATTTAAGCGCCGAATCCGCCAAACTTGCAGCTGAAACCCAAGCGCTTGAAGCTCAAAAAGAGAAAAAGAAAAATTTCGGGTGGACTTTGGAAGATCAGGTCAAAGAGAGACAAGCGATTGTCCAAAAGCGAGATGATTTTATGAAGCAGTATTTCAAAGCGATTCATGATCAGAGTCCGGGAGTTCATGATCAGATCAAAACCGATGAAGCTGCAAAAATTTTTATGAAGCAATTTGCTGAAGGGCAGAATTTTGCTTCTATGAATTTCAAATCACCGGAAGCGTTTATGGCTTACGTCAATTTCTGTTTTCAATTCATCGTTGACATTCGATTCCGACATTCTATTCCAGAAGCCGAGCTGAACTTAGCCAAGCAGATTATTTTTAGACGGGCGGTGGAATTTTCTCGGAGTAAGGCCCCTGAATGGGCAGAACTCAACCTGCCCAGCAATCTTCCTATAGATCCTGTCAAAACAGCAGCCCATCCAGAATCCTTTTGGGTTGGGGATCTTGATGGGCATTTTGTGATTTACGATCAAAATTACCGCGCGGTGGACAATCTGCCCGCTGACGTATTTAAAAACAGACCGGAGATTGTTTCAAATGCGGGAGACCTTTTTGTATTGAAAGATCCAAAAACGGGTGAGTTTTTTCTTTACGGTCCTCGCGCAGGAAAATTTCGGGGCACTCGATCAAAAACACAGCCCACTCTTTACGCTCATCCGCTGATAGATTCTGTTTGGGGCGCAGTGGTGGAAGATGCCCCGCATCATCGTCTTTTAGTGGGGCCGATTGCAGAAGGAAAAACCTTAGAGCATGTTGACTCTGTTTCTTTTTCTAATGATGGCCAGTGGCTCGTGTTTTCAAGAACTCCTGAGGCGAACCGTCCTCGCTATTTGATGATGGACGGTCCCTTGGCCGGAGAATGGCAGGGACAAAAAATCCCAATAGAACACACCGTAGAATTTACGACTCTTCCGAACGGAAAATGGATGGTAGGTTATGTTCCTGAGGGTGCCACGAAGTTTGTTCGAGCGATTGGGACTTTGATCGATCCGGCATCCCTGCCAACTGATTTATCGATTTTGAGAATAGCGACAGACCAAGGAGAAAACTGGATTCTTTGGATGGGGACAGATGATACTCATCCTACTTTTTACCGTACCTCACTCGGTGAAGAGGTTCAAAAAGAATTAGAGCAGGCGAAACCTTTTTCGATTTCCATCCTGAATAATGGAACCTGGATAGGTGCCAAGGATCCTGATCCCGCCTCGCTCCATCGATACTGCGGATCAGCGCTTAAATTTTTACAGGATGTGAGCGGGCTATCCACGATTCCACCGATTGGTTTTCTTAATGTTTACGAGGGACAGTATGTTTTCGGTCGCGTCCACTTAAACGGAGAATGGCGACTTTTTACTAGCGGCAATCAACCCGGCCCAGGCAAGGTAGAACCTGCGCTGACTAACCGCAGGATGGATCATTTTGTGAGGGTCGAATCCGATTCCAACGGAAATTGGACGGCGCTTTTTACTGTTTCCTCGGACGGGGGCGGCAGTGGTCAGGCCATCTTGCAGACCAGCATAGGGGCGCAAGTGGCAGTTGGATTTAAACGCAGCGACGTCAATAATCTCGAATTTTTTCCTAATGGCGATTATCTTTTCATGACTTCAGATGGACGCTTTGAAGGACCGATTGCAAAAAAAACCGGACTGGATCAGGTGTCTCCTGCCATGGTCGCTCAAGTAGATCCCGATATTTTGTTTTATTTGAGTAATAAGAACCCAGATCAGCTTGCCACACAGCTCATAGCCGTCACGAATGGAGTACCGGGGCAACTTAGAACACAGGCGGAATTTATAAGAAGAGCTGGCGGTCCAATCAAGGTATCTGAATATATTGCTGCAGATCTAGCAGATTTTCAGCAGAGGAAAAACAACGGGGAAACGGCATTCACTTTTTATGATGGCCGTAGAGTTGATATCAATCGATTAATACGTGGTGCTCAAAAAACTTCACAACTTTTATTAGCCGACGAAGCCGCGTTTGTGCAAATCTTCAAATTAGACCCTTACAATTCTCGATGGGAGGCAGCAAGTGTAAAGAGAACGCTCTCTGACGTGAGTCGTCTGGAAAACGGGGTTTACCGAGTGGATGTCGAGGAAATCAATCCCGCTGAAACAGGGGTAGCTAAAACCAGGAGTTACCAATTTTATTCCGACTGGCCGTCTCCTTATTATCTTGATAAGAAAGCCAATTGGGAAATCGGATATCGTGCAGACCCGGATGAGCTTGTGCCTATTCCCTCGGATGATTATCAAAAGCGTTTCGACAGTATGAATGTCATGACTAAAGAGAAAAAAGTTCAGGCCGTGAAGCAGTTTCTGGCGGAGGTTCAAAAAAGTCCTTCCTCAAAACTTAATCCCAAGATGGCTCATCAACTCAAAGATACTTTGCTGAATCCTTGGGATGGAGTGATTGGCGATCTTTCCGAGGATGAGCTGATTTTTGCGCTGACGGTGATGCTTAAAAATCCGACAGCAGCCGACGCGCTGGCCTGGATTGCGGGTCAGCCGATGGAAAAAGTAAAAGAACTGATTCCCAAATTGAGCACAGTGACTTCTCAGGATTGGATCGATGCCATTTTGCTTTATGACCAGGTTTCTCGAACTAAGTTTTCGTATGATTCTCGACACGCTGCCCTTCCAAAAGATTTTGAAACCTTTCCCGAGTTTCTTTTGGATCAAAATCAAGACGAAAGTGTGCGTGATGCTTTCGCTTCTTTAAATCATCGCGCTTTTCAGCGTTGGGTGGCTTCTGCCGGAAGCGGAAAGAAATTGATGCCTATGCGCAAAGAATACGCGCTAGCGGCTAAAAATATTCGGCAAAGAGAGACTTCAATTTCTCCGATGATCCAACTATTAATTGAACGCGATACGAGTGGAACAATCCGCCAAAGGCTCACCGAACATTTCATCCCGCGGGCAGTGGAGTGGTGCCGAAAATCACTCGGATCCGAATTTGCAGACGATTATTTTGACGTTGAGCTCAGTCCGGAGCAGAGAAATTCTCTTGGCTTCAAGACCTTAAAATTTTTGCGCGGACTTCCTGTCTGGCAAAAAACCGAGGGAGTGCAGGATCGTCTGCATACACTTTGGAGAGAAATGAATGAGGAGCTTAATCAGGCCCTTACGCCGGTGAGTTTTCCTGACCTGCCTCTTTATTGTAATGAACCTTCTTTTTGGAAAAAATGCGGACATGAGCTTGCGCAGAATTGGTTTGGAATTTTGTGGCTTGGTGGAATGGCTCAGTTTGTATTCATCCATTTGATCTTGCGACCGTTGCGGGCTGCCGACATTGCGTTTCGCGGCAAACCGTCTCAGAGAGTTATCGATTTAATTTGGAAAGAAAATAATTGGTTTCAGGGAATGCTCGCGGAAAAAGCGCGCGCGGTGAGCGAGCCTTTTACTCGTCCTGGTTATACACCGAGTGCGGATGAAAAAAATCGGCTGCTCAGTTTTCGAAATAGTTTAAATCCCAAGCAGCGATTTATTTTGGATCTGGTGTGCATGGCATCCGTGGAAGTGCCACGATTTGAAAATCAATCGCGTGTGGCCAGGTTGTTTTCTTATGGCTTTGTGGCGCCTGTTTTTGGAATGGTGAACATGATCGCCGGAGGAATTTATTTTCTTTGGAATCTTTTGGGTTGGGGAAAGTGGCCAAGTTTTCTACCTTACTCGACTTCGTTTGCGCGGCGACAGTACTTAGGGAATTTGTATTTCAAGGTGCTTCGCAAGACCCGCGATTCAAAATTCGGTACGCATCAAGCCTATCAAACACTCGCGCAAGTTTTTGATAATTATCAGGCGGTTTCTCGGAAAAAAGAAAATCAAGGTGCTGGAAGTCAAAAGGAGACGCCTGTTCAATTTGGAGAATTTCGAGAAATGATGGAACGCGGGCTGAAACGCCAAGTGGAGTTTCGCGTCGAGGATTATGTGAAGAGCGCTTTTCGCGATAACGGTGGCCGATCCCATCACTTGGGGGAGGGCATGGTTTTTGATTCGAACCGCCCCTATGTTCCGGGTGATGACATTCGTAAAGTGGACTGGGCGGCGTTTGGACGAACAGATAAATTGGCCACGATTGTGACTCAGGATGAAAAAACGCGTGCGGCTCATTTTGTGGTGGATTTACGGGGCATTACGAATAAAGCGCGCGCGGGAGTGCTTGCGGATCAGGTCATTTATTCGATGAGAAAGTTTGGGATTCATCCTGTGAGAAAAATGGCTATCCGTGAAAAATCCTATCAACCGGATACGGTTTTGGTGCTGATGCCGGCTGGTGGAGAAGTTCGAGAAATGGTTCTTCCGGCACGTCATCAAAATGTTTTTCAAAATTTTATGGAAAAGTTTCAGGGTGTTTTTGATGAGGCTGTGACTCAGCTTGAAACAAGCAGCCGGGATCGCGATCCAAATCTCCGATTTAATTCGGACTCTGAAAATCAGAGGTTTCAGTCCCGCGTTTCTCACATTCCTATTTTTTCAGGAGATGGGGATATTTCTGACGAACAGATGGCGGATAAAGTGGCCTCTCAGCTTGGCGGCAAAAATCCTATTTTGACAGCTGGACTTTCAGAGACTTCGAAAGCACGGTTTGGGAGAGAACTTTCCAACTTAGGTTTCCCTGCTTTGGAATGGCCCATCCTGGATCAAGGCCGCGTCAGCACGATTCTTCAGCGCATCCGCTTTCCCAAATCCGAAACTCTTGCCCCGCGTGCCGAGGTGAGGCAGGACACCCTTAGTCCTGCATTCACTCATGCACGGGACAAGGAAGCCCGTGCCGAGGTTAGGGATGTCGTACGTCAAACAGATTCTATAGATACTTTGAGAAAATTTGGTCTCGATTCTGAAATAATTGAGAAATTGAAATCCCGATATCACAGCATAGCGCAATTGATACAAGTTTTTGTTATAGAACCGAATCGTTCTTCATCCCGTAATTTAGGCAAGATGCTGATACGAGACAGAACAGGATTAAATCGAAGAGAGCAAAGTGAAGTCATAAACGCTTTATCTAAATTTGAAAAAATCAGATTAAAACAATTAGGTCCGCGTCCACAGATTTCAGACAAAAGGAATCTTGGATTTGAACTAAGAAAGTTTGATGACTTTAAAAAAATGATGAAGCAGTTGAGAGAGCTCAATGAGTGGCGGCATCATCCCAAAACAACAGAGCAAGCTATCCGCGAAATCCAAATAGGTTTGAGAAAGGCACTGTTGCCTCCTCTGTTGAGGACGATCCTTTCAGGATTGAGTCATGAGATGCAGAAGAGAATTTTAGGAAATCCTTGGATTTGGAAATGCATTCAATTTTTTATTCGCAATGTAACTCAGTATCAACTTCTTCTTTTTGGTTCATATGCGGACGGAAGACAAAACGAGTGGAGTGATCTTGATTTGATATTTGTTGAAGATCTCGATGAATTATTACCGCTCACTGAATCCTATCAAGCTAGGGATAAAATTTTGGCCGAGTATCTTAAAGCAACCGGCCTGCCTGTTTTTGAAATGGAAAATGGAGTTGTCTTTCCAAAAATTTTCCCCAAAGCAAGCATCCTCGGATCTTTCGGAAACAATGGTTTTTTTGGTTTTAATAAGCAGGTATGGATCATTACAGCAGATTCAGTGTATCGCACTCAACGCCCTGATGATCCATCTAAACCTCAAATAAAAGAAAAAGAAGAAGGCGACAGTCTGCCTGCCCGCCACGGTGTGCAAGCCGGCGAGGCAGGTCAGCGTTTAGTGGAACAGACAAGCGATGTGAAACGCCCAACATCCAACGTGAGCACATCATCACGTTCCGGCCGCTCTGAAGTGCGTGGAGATGCTTCTGTGCCAGTTTATGAGAATGGGACGCAGGCAAGGCAGGTTTTTTCGGGATACCGCGCGGTCGAGCTTTTGAATTTTCTTCATCAGCATGCTGCGAGACGGCCCTGGCACCGGGCTTCAGTAATTCAATCCATCAATCAAGCAAGTCAGGAGCGTCAATCACCTGAAGTTTTGATGAGTGAACTTGAGCGAATGGGCGTTTTACAGCCTCCGGTTCGTTCATGGATCCAGACAATTCAGGACACCATCATCCATTTTCTGATCCGCATTTTAAAAACTTTGGCTCAACGGAAATGGATTTCGGAGGTCTCAAAAAATCGTCTTGTCACTTTTCTTGAAAATTTCCAACCTCTTTCATCGGCCATGTTGAAAACTCAATTGAGAGAAGCAATCCAGAACGCGCAGATTCTGGCAATTGTGACTGAAGAAACCGTCTGGCCGGAAAATCTGCCCACCGCTCCGCATCCCAAATCATTTAGGCACTTCAGTCTGCGGGGAGATGGGCGTCATTTTGCGATCAAAGCTACGGACCCAAGCGGAAAATCCTTTTTCATCAAGACTAAGTGGGGTGAACCGGCGAAAATTGCACCCGAAACAAGAAAAGGAGGAGTTTTGGATTATGAAATGGTTCGTGAACTTGCGCTGGTTACCCTTGTTGCCCGGACTTATCCGGACGCCGCACGACATATGCCGCAGTATATTGGTGGGGGGATTGTGGATGAGCACGATACGGGTATCCATGATCAGGAGACTGGTTCAGCACTTTTTCAGATTGGGAAACCCTATGTGGTGACTAAGGAGGTTCCTGGCATTTCTTTAAATTATCGGTTGCACAAATTTTCAGAACAGGGAGGCGCCTCATTATCGCAAGTTATAGGGGATCTTTCTCGGATCATTGAAGCGTTTGATGCCTTGCATGCTGCAAAAATTTTTAATCGCGATGGGAGTCCCTCGGATATTTTGATTGATCCTGAATCGGATCGTCCTGTGATCATCCTTGATTATGATATGGCCACAGTAGAAGGGGTGGATCCGCGTTTTAGTTTAGATACTTTTCGGGATTATTATGGCATGGCTGAATTCGGAGGTAATTATAGCGGTCATACCCTGACTAATAGACTGCGAGATGTGCGCACTGTCGTAAACATTGCCTTAGATTATGCTTACGTGATTCAAGATACTTTTCCGCAGAAACAAAATATTGTAAGTAACCTTCTGTCATTGCTTGGCTCGATCTATCGAGCTCCTGATTCATTTGATCAAATGCCATTAAAAGAAGTATTGGATCTTTTTCAAGAGGAATCTGGCACTTTCCCTGATGATGCGAGTAGTGGTAGCGTGCGAGATGCCCGTTCCGAGGCCCGTCTAACAGTAACAGGTGACA
>CAZOOM010000108.1:0-7487 GCA_964581425.1 uncultured bacterium
GGATCAACCAGAATGGGTTTTTTGTATTTTTTGACAAGCGCAATCACTTTTTTTAGAAAATCAGGCTCAATGACACCTTTCCCGTAATCTTCAATAATCACCACATCCACAGATCGAAGTTTTTCTTTGAGAAATTTTAAAATTCCGCGCTGAGAGGCTTCGGTAATACCACCAACAAGCTCGCGGTCAAAACGCACAACCTGCTGAGAATGAGCAATGATGCGGGTCTTCACGGTTGTCGGACGGCCTTTTTCATAAATCACGCCGCCAGTTTCAATCTTATCGCGGGACAATACACGCCGCAGCATTCTTCCCTCGCGGTCACGACCTAACACGCCACAAGGAAGCACCACACCGCCAAGACTATGAATATTATTGGCCACGTTCAGAGATCCTCCCAACATCACAGATTCTTTTTGAACATGGACCACGGGAACTGGGGCTTCGGGAGAAATCCGATCAACTTTCCCCCAAATAAATTGATCTAAAATAAAATCGCCAATCACAAGAATGCGGGCTCTGCCAAAATTGCGGATAAGCTCGAGATAATCCTTGCGGGATGAATCTGTCAAAGAAATGCCCTTTTGTCCTTTGATGGTCATATTGAATCTAACTTGTTGTATTTGAAGACGTTAACCCGATTCCTCGGGGGAGGTAAAAGGCCGCCTAAATTTTGAATAGTGTAACACTCTGGAGGATGAGTGTCAATTGATGAAAACAACCCTAACCCCATTAAATTAAATGGGTTATGACTTATTTAACCGCGGGACGAAAGCGAACCTTGAGGGAATGACGGAACTGCTTAAAATGATGGTACAAGCCTGAGGCCATCCCAACTAAAATTATAGGGTTATCTGAATCTTTTCCCATCTTGATTCTGGTGATCGAAAAATCACCTTCTGAAAGATTTCGGAGCTTTTTAGGAGAGGTCGTGAACGCTAGATGAAACCCCGCTTCTTTAACCACATTCATGACCTCAGGATTGAAATCCCCAAAGGGATAACTGAAATAAAGGAATGACTGTCCCAACCAAGTCTCCAAATCTTTTTTAGAGTTCATAATTTCATCCTTCAATTGTTCCGAATCCACCTCCGTCAAAAAAGGATGCGTTTTGGAATGAACTCCCAATGTCACCAAAGGTTCTTTAGCGATCTCCTGAACTTCTTCTAATGACATACTCGCATGAAGTTTCCCTTTCACACTTTCGCTCACCAAAAAATTTGCAGAAGGGAATCCAAACTCCTTGAGAATCGGAAGAAATACCGAACGATAAGCTTCATTTCCATCATCAAATGTGAGAACAATTTCTTTCCCTTGAGGTTGCCTTTTACCCTGGCGAGTTGCCTCGTAATCTTCAAGAGAAATCACATGATAGCCCAGAGTTTTCAAAGTCTGCATTTGATGGCGAAAAGATTTTTCAGGCAAAACATTTTTAGATTGGCTTGCTTCATCTTCAGTTCCAGTAAAGTGATACATTAAAACCGGAATATCTCCAGGCAAAGGAAGCAAAGCAATAATTGCGCCCGCCAGAACTCCGACCACTCCAACTAAAATGAGGAGTCCCCGAAGAGCGATCTTTAAAGCAATTTTTTTTGGCGACAAAACATTCATGAAACAACCTTCCCTGGATGATAATCCGCTAGCGAAACTGTGACCGTTCCAAATATGGGCGCCTTTGCACGAAGAAAAAGCGGAATACGTTTTTCATCAAGACTCATCCATCCATGAACGGCTCCTGGCTTTTTGAGCGTGGAGATGAAATCCAATGTCGGCACGAGTTCAAGCGCTTCAAATCTCCCAATTTTTCTAAAACTCATGGGCTTGATACTAAGTGCATGGATTCTTACTTTCCATTTTTTTTCTTCGGTTTGCACAGGAACAAAATAATTTTGCTGGGGCGTCACATCCATCAATCGAAAAGCATAACCAAGAGAGAGACGGTCCTGACTCATGGGATCCGCCATTTTCTTTCGTTTTAATTTTTTACTGGCATAAAAGTATTCCGCCTGATGAGTTTCAGGATCAATATCCATTGAAAATACCACTTTGGATGGGTTTTTAGAGGAGCGGATTTCATAGCGTAGCGAACAATGTTTTTCCACATCAAGATACGTGTGATGCTCTCCTCGGACTTTGTGAATCAAATCAATGACCGGAGTTGAATTCACATTCACCACAATGTGATAAGCCCGGCGGCCGCGAATCGTGGCAATCTCCCGAACTTCTCCTGTAGCGCGTCCTACAGGAACACCAAAATAAGCAATCGTGTAAGTAAGTTTTTCGCCGACAGCCAATTGCGGCAAGGGTTGTGCCGATTTAGGGAAATTAGGTTCTTGAGCAAAGACCATCACCGAGCTAACAAGCAAACCAATAAACATTTGAAATATGAAAACGAATTTTCGGAATTTCATATCACCCTACCTCGACTGAACCTATCTTGGTTTTTAAAAAACTCAATGCCTCTTCCGCTGTAAGAGATTGCAAACAATCTCGATGAGCGCAATCACTTTGATAACGAAATTTTCTGTAGCAGGGACGACATGCCAGATCTTTTTTAAAAATGACAATGTCATCCGAACTAGGCGGATAGGGGCCATAAACTTCCGAGTCCGCAGGCCCGTAAAATCCAATCACTGGAATCTGAAGAGCTTTGGCTAAATGAAGAAGTCCGCCGTCATTTCCCACAAAGATTTGCGCCCGAGCAAGCAGCGAACCCGTTTCTGCCAACGAAGTTGCACCGCAAAGGTTTATTTTTTGTGGCACAGAACAATGCTTCACCAACTCTTCTCCAAGTCCAGCATCTCCTTTTCCCCCCATGAGCACCAAAGCATTGATCTTTCTTTCTCGGCTTAAAGTTTCCAAAAATTGAGCCATTTCACGAGCCGGCCATTGTTTGAAATGCGCATCTTTGCCCCAAGACTCCCCTCCTCCTGGAGCTACCGCAATAAAAGGTTCTTGGAGTTGATGCTTTTCCATTAACTTTGCACTGAATTCTTTTTCTTGATCTGATAAATAAAATTCCAAAAAACGGTCTTCAACCAAAACCCCGGCCTTTTCAGCGACCTCTGCATAAAAATCAACCACATGCCGTTTTTCAAAGCCATTTGGAATCGGAACTTTTCGGTTTAAGAAAATTCCGCGATTTTTATAGCTGAGACCGGAACGCACCGGAATTCCAAGCACAATTCCCCAAAATCCATATTCCTGCCTTTGAGAATAATCCAGGAGTAAATCATATTTTTTTGTTTTTAACACTTGCGTAAGGCAAACAATTTCTTTGACATTTTCAATAGACTTTCGCTGATGAAAAAGATCTTTATCAATTGAAAAAATTTCATCAACATGAGGATTATGACGCACCACGGCTTCCGTGCGAGAGCCAAGAATCATATCCACACGCTCGATGGTCGGGATCAAACGAAGTGCGCGCAAAACCGGAGTCACAAAAAGCAAATCTCCGATTCCGTACGGTTCAACCACAAGTACACTACGAATCGTTTTCATACTGTTACCTGAGTATTGAAAATGCCAGGCTGAAGATCCTGAGCAGCTTGAAAAACCTCATCCGCAGAAATCGCATCCAAACACAAAAACTGTATTTGGCATTGATGCGCCAAGCACTGCGTACACCCCACATCTTTCCAAACTACTTTGGATTTCTCTCCTAAAGGGCCCCAGCGTTTAGAGGAAAGTCCGTCTTGTTTCCTTCCAAAAATAGAAACCACCGGAGTCCCAACCGCACAGGCCATGTGAACTGGTCCGGAATCATTAGAAATTAAGAGTTGCGATTTTCTTAAAAGCTCGGCTAAACCACTGAGAGAAAGCCGTCCTGTGAGATCGTGGAAAGGTATCGTTGATGCCTGGCGAATCTGATTTGCAATGGTGCGATCGCTTCGCGTTCCGATCACAAAAATCTCAGACTCTGAATGAGCATGAATTTTTTCAATCAAAGAGGCAAAGTAACCTGCCGGCCAGCGTTTTGACGGACAGCTTGCCGAGGGATTTAAGACAATCCAAGGCTTTTGCGAAGAAACCTTTTCTTCATCTAAAAGTCTTTCCAAAGAAAGTTGAGCTTTTTCATGGACCGGGAAAAACGTCTGAAGGATTGAAGGCGCAGAGATCTCTAAAAATTGAAGCAAGTGGAAATTATATTCCGCTTCATGACGAACTCCTTCTTTCTTAATATCCGGATAAGCCTTGGTTAAAGTCCAAGGCAGACGGCGAGACCATCCCACACGCTCGGGAATTCCGGCAAGCCATGTCAAAAAATGCATGCGATTTGTTGCATGAAGATGAATCACGGCATCAAATTTCTTGCTGGCAAGTTTGCGTGCGAGTAAAATATTTCCAAACCAATTTTTTTCGCGGCCTTTTTTATCGTATAAAATCACTTCATCAAGATAAAGGTTGCCCTCCACCACGGCTCGATTTTCAATAGCCGTCAGACAAGTGATCCAAGCATCTGGAAACTTTTTTCGAATCGCAGAAAAAATAGGTGTGGAAAGCACAAGGTCACCCAATCGGTCAGTTCGGGTAATCAGGATACGCCGATACTCACGATTTGGGCGCATGGCGAAGAAGCTCCCTGCAGGCTAGATACACCTGTTCGGATGGAATGTTTTCAAAGCAATGCTGAACCGAAAATCGACACTGCGCAAGTTCGCACGGCGAACAGTCGAGATTCTCACGAATAATTTTAAAAAGAGGACCCACACGCCCATATTTTTCAGGATCTGTAGGACCAAAAATAGAAACCACAGGACAGCTAAGCTCATAACCTAAATGCATGATGGCGCTGTCATTGGTCAAAAGTAGACTGGACCGCGATACCAGAGCAGCAAGTTCCCGCAAACTTGTTTCACCGGTCATGTTTACTACTCTTGAAGGATGAAGTTTGGAAAGTTTTTCTGCTTGTTCGAAAGCGCTCTTATCCCCGACAAGCACGATCGGTTCCGCATAATCCTCTAGAAGATTTTGAATCACCTCACGGAATCCCTCAAAACGCCACGATTTGAGCGAGCTTGCGGCCACTGGCGCCACCATGATCCAAGATTCAAAATCAGGATGCATGATGCTTTGGATTTTTTTGAGCGCAGATGATTCCTCCTCGCTGGAAAAGAAATCAAAAGGCTTTTCAAGTTCAACCGAAAGCCCCATTTTTTTCAAAATTTCAAGATGACGATCTCTCATTGAAATCCCCTGACGGGATCGAAAAAGAGGACTCCGTTTGCGCGCTGAAACAAGGAAAGGAATTGCGGTGTTTCTAAGATCAACCACAAGGTCGTAAGATTTTTTGCGAAGCGATAAAACAAATTGAAGCCTTCCCAGCCAGCCGAGTTTTTTGTCGTAAACCACAAGTTCATCGATCATTTGACTATTTTCAAGAATGCCTTTGGCGCGCGGCCCCACCACGACGGTAAGCTGGGATTCTGGGAATTGTGTTTTAAGAGCGCTTATGACCGGTGTGGTTAGAATCACATCGCCGATATTGCTGAGCGTGATAACTAGTATAGTTTTCATTGAGGAAGTCTCTTGGCCAACTCTGCGCGATCGGCCCAATTTTCTTTTTCAAGGACAGCCATGACAGCTTCAGGAGTGATTTGACTAAGCCAGCCATCTTGAGGAAGCTCATGCGGTTCACCGTACCAAGGCACGGAGTATCCTTCGGGAATAAATTTAAGCACCCGGCTTGGTCCAATCCCGCGCGGTCCTGTCAGATCCGGATCTGTGGGGCCAAAAAGTGCAATCACGGGAGCCCCGGATCCTGAAGCAATGTGCATCGGACCGGAATCGCCGGAAACTACAAACACAGCCTGTTTAAAAATAGCTCCAAGCTCTTTAAGATTCGTGGATCCAACCAGCGAGGTAACTGATGCGCTTTGAATTGCGGCTCTCATTTCTTTTTCCAAAATCGCATCCTGCGAGCCCCCCGTCACCACCACTGATAAACCCCATTTTTTATGGATCAAATCCGCTAATTTTGCAAAATGCTGTGGAGGCCAGCGTTTGGGCTCCCAGTTCGCACCCAAATGAAACACCACAAAAGGTGTGTTCCACAAAACCCCAAGTTTAGTGGAAGCATGTTCGGAATCTTTTTTTGAAAAGTAAAAATGATAGCAAGCCCTTTCGGACTGAATCTTTTCTGATGCCGAAATGAGATGGAGGAAATAATCCACCTGATGTAATTTCCCTTGAGGTTCCGGAAAACTCTGGGTCAGCAATTTACCGCGCCCGGTGTCAAACCCGATACGCTCTTTAATGCCGGCCAACCAGCACAATAAGGCGCGCGTTTTTGAACGGTGGAATAGATACACACGATCAAAATTCTCTTGTCGCAGTCTCCAGGCGAACCCCCACCTCTTTAAAAAAAAGCGGTGCTCTTTTTTTTCATCAAAAGTCATTACCTTCTGAACTGAGGGGTGGGATTCCAAAAGTCCACGGCAACGCTCGGGCGCCATGGCCACAATCTCAGCACTCGGATAGCACTCGCGTATCTTTTCAATCGCAGGCATCTGAAAAAGCATGTCGCCCAGCCAATTTTTGGTCACGATAAGGATCTTCATTAAGCACGCCCCTCGCTTCCCATACCTGCGCCGGCCATAGCTCCAGACGATTGAAGTTGCCGTTTGACCGCATCAAAAACCTCAGAAACAGAAATTTTTTTGAGGCAGTCTAGAGATTCTTTATTTTTACAAATTCCGCTGTAACAAGGCTGACAAGGAAGTGAACGATGAAGAACCACGGAGCCTGATCCTGGCGGCATATGTCTTTTCGGATCCGTCGGTCCAAAAAGCGCTACAATTTTAGTTTGAAAAGCGCTAGCAATATGAAGAGGTGCCGTATCCCCAGAAACCAGAACGTCCATTCTCTTGATCAGAGACATCAATTCAAAGAGGGAGGTCTTCCCTGCCCAATTCACGCACCCCGGAAAATCCTCCCCTGTTTCAAAAAATTGTTTTGCGATTTCCTGATCCTCAGGACCTCCAATTAAAAAAACCTGGACGTGAAGCTCCTGAGTAAGTCGTTTAGCAAGCTCACGGAAATTTTCAATCGGCCATCGCTTGGTCGGCCATTTGGGACTAGATCCGATCATCAGTCCAATGCGGCGCGAGTAAATCGATTCGGAAACGGCCGTCATCCGAGTTTCAATTTCGGATTCAGCAGTTGAGGACGGCCAGAGCTCAAGGGCTTCACTAAAATCATGAATGCCCAGTTTTGAGAGAATGCGATACTGCTGCTTGACAGGCGGTTCCACAACTCCAAATGTCCGATCAGGACAATTTACTAAAAAATGAAACGGACCGCGGGCAAATCCGTAACGTTTTGAGATCTGCCCTAGAAATCCGAGAAGATGCGTCCACTTTGAATTTTGAAAATCTACGGAAAGATCAAAACCTTCTTCTCGTAGTTGCTTGGCAAGTCTCAGAGTTCCGAGAGGACGGCCCAGCTGATTCCTATCCACAGGTATAATATGATCAAGATAAGGG
>CAZOOM010000109.1:0-7338 GCA_964581425.1 uncultured bacterium
GCCCTGAAGAGGCTCTGGGAAAAAGGAGTTCCTGCTGAGCAATATCACGACTCTGGTTATTGCACCTCGTGTCAAAATGATCAATTTTACTCTGCCAGGAAAGAGAAGACGGACGAGCGCATTTTCTCCATCCTTCAAATACCTGTTTAAAAATTCCAAATCCCAAGCACCAAATCCCAAGAAGACTCCAAACTTTATGAAGATTTTTGGAATTTGGGATTTGTCTTTTGGTGCTTCCAAGCCTTTGTGCTATAATTCCGCTTCATTTTTTAAGGAGGATTTTTCATGAAAGCTAATGATATTCGACGCGGAACAACGCTGATGTACAACGGTGAGATCAGTGTGGTCATCGATTTCCGCCATTACACTCCCGGAAACAAGCGGGGATTTGTTCAAGCGACAATGAAGGGCATCACCACCGGGAAAGTGGTTCAATTTAAATTTTCAAGTGATGATGACGTTGAGCGCGTGACCCTGGAACCACGCACCTGCCAATTTCTTTATAAGGATGACCAAGGGTTTCATTTCATGGATATGGAAACCTATAATTCTTTTTTCCTTTCTGAGGACATGATCGGAGACGGGAAATATTACTTAAAAGAAAGCATGGAAATCAAAATTCAATTTCATGATGATCTTCCGATCCTGCCAGAGCTTCCCAAAATTGTAACCCTCAAAATTACAGAATCTCCACCCTGGGTCAAAGGGGATTCTGTTTCGAACAATATGAAGCCTGCGGTGTGTGAAACTGGTCTTAAAATTCAGGTCCCTATTTTCATTGATGAGGGGACGGATATTAAGGTCAACACCGAATCTGGGGAATACGTCAGCCGAGCGTGATCTGCGTCACTGCATTCGGACTCAGTCCTACATAGACTATCCTTTGTTTGGCCGTCTTTTTTCTAAAAGATCCTGCAGTCGATGCTCTCCTGAGCTTGGCTGCACCCAACGAAGGATGATTTATGTCTACTCTGAACCCTGGTTCTGCGACTCGCGCCCTTCCTAGTACTCTTCCTAATGATGATGTCCGATCGATAATGTGGCGATTTGCGGATCGCTATGATCTCCAAATGCTGACCCAAGCCACGCGATCTGTTGCTCGCGGTATTGTGGCCCGTTTGGTCGCTGACGGCGCTCGAAATTCCCATGATTGGAATGATGAAAAAGCCCAACTCCTCAAGGCTTATGATGAGGCGGGGATCACTGCGGCTTTTATGGAACCTGAGCAGGGAGGATATATTTCTGGCCCCAAAAATCATGCTTTGGGGATTATTGCGTTTGAGCTTTCTTGGGTCGATGCGGGTGCTGCTACTTGCAGTTTGGCAAACAATCTTGCCTTAGAGCCCATTCACGAAAAAGGAACCCCTGAACAGGTTCACGCCTACATGAGCGGCTGCGTACCTCCTTCCCCCGGAGAGCAGAGAAAAATCAAGCGAGGCGCTTTTTGTCTGACCGAGCCGCTTCCTTATGTAGGCGTGGATGCGGGCATGCTTGCCGGGAAAATCAAAATTTCCGAATGGAAACCAGGCAAGGAGCCCATGCTTCAAGTCGAAAAGCGCGGTCGTTTTATCACCAACATGGGGTTTGCAACCTTTGTAACTGCCGCCGTGGACAGCGATGATCCGAAAATTAAATCAAGCTGCATGGTTATTCTCGAAGAAACAGATCCAGGGCTTTATGACCGGGGAGCGGCGACTCTCAAACTCGTGCACCAACTCTCTTCAACTTGCGATCCGATTTTCAGTCTCAAAATTCCAGCAAGCCGAATCATTGGTGGGTACACAATTAAAGATGGCGTGATTATCCCAAACTTTACTCACAGTGAAGTGATTGAAGCGGTGTTTCGCCGCACGCGTGTGACGGTTGGAATCATGACCTCCGCCAAACTGCTTTCTGCGGTGGAACCTGTGATGCGTTATCAACGAGGACGTTTTCGCGGCGGAAGTTCAGGGCAGCCGGGAACGCCTCGCTATGAGTTAGGACTTCAGCAAAAAGAAGATGCCCTGCATCGTCTAATCGATGTTTGGTGCACCGGAGAAGCAAGTGCTTCTTTGGGATTTGCAGCGGCGCGGCTTTTTGATGAGTTTTCTCCGTTTGAAAAACAAAAAGAAAAACTCTTTCATGAACTCGGGATACGGGGTGGTCGAGCAGAGCTCAAAGCCATGAAAGAGCACCGCGAAAATGCACTGAAATTGCTAAATCTCAAGTTTCAATCGGAGAAATCCTCGGTCGAAGCCTCGGCGCTTGAAAGCGATCCCATGGTGCAATACTCACTCATGGACTCTCTTGCGAATGTGCTTTGTCCTGCGTGCAAACTTTGGAACACGGGACATGGTGCCACGATGATGCGTGAGGCTGTGAGTTTGATGGGCGGTTACGGCATTACAGAAGACTGCCCCGGATTTCTTGGGCAAAAGTGGATGGACTCTCAGTTGGAAGCAACCTATGAAGGCCCTGAAGCCGTTCAGCGAAGACAGTTAACGATTACGATGACGGACGATGTTTTTCTCGCTCAATTTAGAAATTGGATTCGTGAAATGCGTCGCATTGCAGGTCGTCGTCCGGGTACAGGCGCTTGCACGCTTGCTAGCGCTATGGAACTTTGGCTTTGGTCGATCGAGCATCTTTTGGAAGCCAAAGATGCGGACGGAAAAGCGCTGTATCACAATCAGCGTCAAGGGGTGACTTTCTCTTTGGCGGATGCACTTTGCTGGCTTCTTGCCTCACGTTATCAAATTCTTGATGTGCTTGAACTTGAAGAGAAAGGACCGCAAAATCCAACGCTGGCTGAAAATCTTCAAGGGTTTATCAATTTCTTTTCTGATCTCTGTCACGTCCAAGCCGCACGCGCGGCAGGGGAAGTTTCCCGGATTTGTACGGATCTGATTTACGGCTACAACCGTCATCCTTCATGGGACGATGTCGAAAATCCCACAGTGTTTAAAGCGAAAGATCTGGATGCCATGGAAGGTACGATGCCTGGAATTTCCGGTTGTGCCCGCTGTTTTGGTGATGTGGTAGAGTCCAGCGGGGAACATCCCTCGAAAGCCGGTCCTTGTGTTTGTTTGCATGGCACTGAAGGGTTTGTCCGGTTGCGAAATAAACTTGATGGATGCATGACCGGATCGCGTCTTGCCAAAGACCGCGCTGCGGAAGCCATCACTCAAATCATGATTCCTGAAGCGCTCGATTACCCCAGCTAAAACTAAAAAGGAATCAATCATGGAATCCGTACGCCCAAGCATGGATCTTGATATTGTCTGTGTTGGTTTTGGTCCTGCCGCAGGTGGTTTTCTCACCACGCTTTCTCGTGCGATCGCGGAAAATCCTAACGAACCAGCTTTTCAAAGCCGCGTGATGCCCGGGATGCCGCTCCAAGTTGTTTGCTATGAACGTGCAGATGATATTGGTTTTGGGGTTTCAGGAGTGGTTACTCGAGCGCGTGCTATCAAAAAATCTTTTCCTGATCTTGATCCTAAAAATATTCCCATGGCGTTTCCTGTTAAAAAGGAAAAGCTGGTTTATCTTTTGGATCCTGTGGGTGCGAGTCGCAGGTCAGGATTTCTGAAATTTGTTGATGGATGTCTTCGAACCCTCAAAGGCATACTTCCTTTTCAAGAACACGCACTTGAGATTCCTTTCACGCCCTCGTTTATGAATAAACACGACGGCATGATCATGTCTGTCGGACAATTCAATTCCTGGGTCGGATCGCAAGTCATGGGATCAGGCATGGTTCAGATTTGGCCTTCAATGCCCGTGAGTCAGCCTCTTTTCGAAGAAAAAAATGTGGTGGGTGTGCGGCTCGTGGATCAGGGAGTTGAAAAATCAGGCGAACCTGCAGCTACTTTTACTCCGGGAATGGATGTCAAAGCTGCGTTGACGGTGGTTGCTGACGGACCTTTTGGACCCATTGGACAGCAGCTGGATCTCAAGTTGGGACTACCTGAAGACCATCATCAAATGGACTGGGCAGTGGGAATGAAGGTCGTAGTCGAGCTTCCTGAAAATTGTCCGCTCGAACCCGGGACCGTGATTCATACCCTGGGATTTCCGGAACCGGAAATTTTTGGGTTCATGTATGTTTATCCGGACCGCATGGCATCGCTTGGAATTTTTATCCCTTCGTGGCTCGATAGTCCGGTACGCACAAGCTACCGCTATCTCCAGCACTGGATGCAGCATCCTTATTTGTGGCGGTATTTAAATGGAGGAACGCTCCGATCATGGGGAGCGAAAAGCATTCAAGAGTCGGGACGACGCGGAGAACCGCATCTTGTGGGAAATGGTTTTGCCAGAATCGGAGAAGGATCTGGAAGTACCAATGTGCTGACAAATTCCGGAGTGGATGAGGCATGGGCCACGGGAACGCAGCTTGCTGAAGCTGTGATAGAGCTTTTGAAATCAGGAAAGCCTTTTACTCAGGAAAATCTGGATGCGACGTATGTTGCGCGCCGTCGTGCAAGCTGGGTTGAAAAAGAAGGAAGAATTGCAGAGAAGGCTCGCGATGGATTTCAAAAAGGTTTTGTCCGAGGTATGATGGGGATGTCTCTTGCAGGATTTACGAACGGAGCACTTCATCTTTCTGGTGGACTCAAGCGGCCTCATGAACGAATTCAGTCTCTTGAAAAATATTACGAAGGAAAAATCCCACAGGAAGAATTAAAAAAGATCCGTGAAGATGCGGTCAAAACCGGCAGTTCGCTGCATGATGCCATCATGGACCGCTTAGGCTGGCCCAAAATTCAATATGATGGAAAGGTCCTTGTGTCGCATCAGGATGCGCTGCTTTTAGGCGGAAAAGTTCAGGCCCCGGAAGGTTATGCCGATCACGTGGTTTTTTTACATAAGCGGGTTTGTGAGAGCTGTGGAGAAAAAGTTTGCATTGAACTTTGTTCTGCTCAGGCCATTACCATGAATGCGGGCGGAGGAGTTCCTCTTTTTGATCGTGAAAAATGTGTGCACTGCGGGGCTTGTCTTTGGAATTGTGCGCACGCACGGCCCGGAGATAAGGATCGCGGGATTGTCGAATTTCGTGCAGGAGCGGGTGGTCTTCATTCCGCAGAAAATTAATTTTTAAAATTCCAAGCACCAAAACCCAAGCTCCAAGCAGTTTGAAATCATTTGGGATTTGGTTTTTTGAATTTGGGATTTAATAGATAAAAATAGGAGAAGTCATATGTCTTATCATATTGTCGTTTGTGGATCGCTTGTCCCTGATCCTCTTCAAAAACTCGAGCCTGTTCAAACACCCACGGGACCTGGCCTGAAAAATGAAGTTATGCTGCCCTCGGTGCTGGATCCTTGGGCAGGACATTCGCTTTTTGAAGCTGCTAATCTTGCTAAAAATGTTCCTGGAAGTAAGGTGTGGCTTGTGAGCCTCGGTCCCAAGGCGAAACTTCAGCAGCTCATGATGAGCATTGCGCAAAAAGTTTCTTTCGAACTTGTGGTCGTGGACGGATCTGCCAGCGGGTTTAATGATCCTTTTGAAGTGGCGCAGGCTCTAGGTGATGCGATTGAAAAAATCCCAGGTCTTGATCGTTCCAAACTTCTTTTGTTCGGAGGATGCGCATCTGCCTCGCGTGATTCAAGTGCTGTGATGCAAATGGTGGGTGAACGGCTTGGTATTCTCGATCAATTTCTCGGTGTGGATGAAATTAAAGTTGAGGCGAGTGGCGCTTTTCAAGTTTTAGAGCGAATTGAGGGCGGTCAGTATCAGGTTTCTTCTTGTTCAGGTGCTCCCGCAGTTCTTGCCTGGGCCACGGGAAATCTTCCAGAGCCTCCTAATAATCCTCAGCTGGGTATGGCCAACATGCGCACGATCATGCCGGCTTTGCAAAAAGCAACGCCTGCTAAAGTGGGAGCAGAAGGAGTTCAGTTCGCAAGTGTGGAACTTCCCAAGCAACTTCGCCAAACTCGCATTGTGAAAGATGTCCCTGTCGACGATATTGCCCGTGAAATTGTCGAATGGATCAAGGCTTAAGGGGGAAATATGGAAAATATTTTATTGCTCGCACACACTCAAAGTGATGGAACGCTTTCAAAAGGAGCGCTTGAAAGTTTAACTGCAGCGCTTGATTTAAGTAAACAACTTGGCACTAAATTGTCCGTGGGCCTCATTGGCCAAGAGGTTCAAGCGGCTGCAAACGCCATTGCGTCTTCTGGAGCTGCGAAGTTTTATGGAATTTCAAATCCGGATCTTTCAGTCTCTCGCTATGCAACGGATGCGGCTGCACTTGAAGCTCTGGCAAAAGCGGTCAATCCAACACTTATTGTGGCGCCAGCTTCCTCCCGATTTTCACGCGTGCTCCCCGGACTTGCTTTCCGATTGAAAGGACGAATCGACACACATGTGACTGGATTTTCAGTGAACGCTGGGACGATTCAAATTCAGCGTTGGTATTATCGCCAGCGCATGATGGCTACCATTTCAAGAACAACGCGTCCATGGATTTTGGCCATTGATTCAGGAATTTTTCAGGCCTGGAGTGGAAGTTCCGGAACAGCTGCGATTGAAAAAATCTCTTTCACTGCTTCAGATGCTTTAAAGAAAACCAAAGTGGTGGGTGTTAAAGCTCCGCAGACAAGTGCTCAAACCATTCGTCCGGACGCCAAGGTTCTTCTGGTTGCGGGTGCGGGTTGGACAAAAAAACAAGCGGATGGTCAGACGCATTTAAAAGATGCGGCTTCTTTGATCTTGGACTTTCTTGGAAAAGTTCAGGGATCTTTGGGCAGCAGTAAATCTTTGGTGGATCAATCCGGAGAGGGTGCTGAAGTACTCCCTTTCTTGAGTCACTTGAATCAGGTGGGTCAGACTGGATCGACTCCTCGTCATCCAAAAGTTCTTGCCACTTGATGCCACGGGGAAGAACCTCATGTGGTGGGCTGGCGGTTCATTAATGAGCGCCGCGCTGTGAATCTCGACGCGAACTGCGGTTGGGCGCAAGGCAAAGCGGATGTGCTTTACGTTGCAGATGCTTTTCAGGTCATGACCAAGGTCAATGAACTGCTCGCTGCAGAACCCGCCTTAATCTGAGAGTAGCCAGAAACCCGTAACCAGTAACCTTCTTGATCCTGGTTACTGGCAACTGGTTACTCGTTTTTTTGTTTTAAGATTGTCATTCCTCTAAAAATCGCTAGAATACCTTCCTCTTTCGGGCAATTTCCGCCAGAAGGCATGGCGGATCGGCCAAGAAGTTTGGCCGAAGCTTAGCTTTCGCCAAAAAGCATTGGCGGACAGTTTCCGCCACAAAGTGTGGTGGACCCGCCAAGAAGTCTGGCGGGGGTTAGAGATCTATTTTGGGGGCAATTAGCTCAGTTGGTTAGAGCACACGATTC
>CAZOOM010000110.1:0-7232 GCA_964581425.1 uncultured bacterium
GGTTTATGCAACCCTGATCAATAAGTATCCCAAGCCCATCGCCACTCCCATTAAAAATTTGCGACCTGCGCAGGAAACTTGCGAACAATGTCACTGGCCGCAGTCTTTTTTTGGAGCTGTGGAGCAAGATCATAATTATTATCTTGCGGATGAGAAGAACACACATTGGCGGACCAGAATGCTTGTTTTTGTGGGCGGTGGGAATCCTCCTTTTGGAAAAAAACAAGGGATTCACTGGCATATGAATATTAAAAATAAAATTGAGTATGTGGCAACCGATGAAAAGCGTCTGAATATTCCATGGGTTAAAAAAATTGGACCTGGTGGTACCGAAGAGATTTTTGTTGCGGAAGATAGTGGTGTAACGGCTGATAAACCTCCGGTGGGTGAAAAGCGGCGCATGGACTGTATTGACTGTCATAATCGGCCGAGTCACATTTATAGAGATCCGGTATATTCTGTGAATGAGTCTTTGACAGCAGGATCCGTTGATGCTTCACTTCCATTTATCAAACGCGAAGCCGTGAAAGCGCTGCTTGGGGATTACGCCTCGCATGAAGCAGCTAGCGCGGAAATCGAAAAGCAACTTCGAGAGTTTTATGTAAAAAATTATCCTGATATTGTCAAATCAAAATCCAAAGAGCTTGAAAAATCAATTCATGCCGTTCAGCACATTTATAAAACTAATTTCTTTCCAGCTATGAAAGTTTCTTGGAAAGCGTATCCCAATCACATTGGCCATTTCACTTCACCTGGGTGTTTTCGTTGTCATGATGGTAAGCATAAAAGCGCGCAGGGGAACGTGATTACCAACAATTGCAAGGCTTGCCATAATATTATTCTCCAAAGTTCCGGAGAGATGACTGAAGCGAACGTGGACGGAGTTGAATTTAAGCATCCTGAGGATATTGGGGATGAATGGAAAACAACATCTTGCTACGAATGCCACACTGGTGAGTTGGTTTAAATTATGAAAACTCGGTTGCGATCGGGTTTTGTTTTTCTCTTTGGTCTGACTTTTCTTTTTTTAGTCTCTTCTACTGCTTTTGCAGTTGATAATGACGAGTGCTTAGCTTGTCATGATCAAATGAAAGAAGATCTTTTCACTGCATCAGTTCATGGTAAAAATCTTTGTACTTCTTGTCACAGCGACATTACCGAAGTACCTCACCAAGAAAAACTCAAAAAGGTCAATTGCGGGTCCTGCCACAAAATCGAGCAAGATATTTATCTCAATTCCGATCATGGAAAAGCTGTGAAAGCAGGAGAGCTTGCTGCCAATTGTGTCATTTGTCATGGCCAGGCGCATGAAATTTTAAGTGCCCGCGATTCTAAATCTCCCATGTACCGCATGAATATTCCAAAGACCTGCGGGGCTTGTCATGAAGATGCTTCGAAAATGAAAAAATTCTCTCTTCTTGAAGACCATCCCGTCATGTCTTATGAGGAAACGGTTCATGGCCAAGCTCTCATGAAAAAGGGGATTCTTCAATCTGCGGTTTGTACAGATTGCCATGGATCGCACGACCTCCATGCTCCTACCAATCCCGAATCCAAGATCTTTCGGCAAAATGTCCCGGCCACATGCGGGAAATGTCATGAGAACGTATTTCAAACTTATAAACGCAGCATCCATGGCAAATCCGCTATTGCAGGTAAGGTAGAGTCGCCGGTTTGTACGGACTGTCATGGAGAACATAATATTCGAGCTCATACAGATCCAAAATCCAGAGTTTATGCCACGAATGTTTCTGAGAAAGTTTGCGGAGACTGCCATGGGGCTGAGAGAATCATTGCCAAATATCGTTTGCCATCGGATCGTGTAAAAACCTATCTTGAAAGTTATCACGGGATTGCTAGTCACAATGGTGCCACGACGGTTGCTAATTGTGCGAGTTGTCACGGGGCTCATGATATTCTCCCGTCTTCTGATCCACTTTCTTCCGTGAATAAAAATAATCTGCCGCAAACGTGCGGGAAGTGTCATCCCAATGTCAGTGAGCAGCTTGCTAAAGGTTCCATTCATTTAGCTCCTTCTCCTGATCAAGACCGAGTTGTTTTTTGGGTTTCTTTTTTCTATGTGCTTTTGATTGTGCTGGTTATTGGCGGTATGGTGATCCATAATTGCTTGGATTTTTTCCGAAAATTTCATGAGCATTATCATCGCCACATGGCTAAGCGGACAGGGATTCGCTTTACCAAAGGCGAGCGCATTCAGCATGCTGTTCTGGCTTTTTGTTTTATCTTGCTTGCCTATACTGGATTTGCCCTTAAATATTCTGATGCTTGGTGGGCCTATCCTTTTACTTGGATTGGTGGAGATCTGGATTGGCGGGGGATTATTCATCGCGGTGCAGCTGCCGTTTTTACTTTGCTTTGCATTTATCATTTACTGAACATGATATTGACCAAGCGCGGTCGTGAGCAAGTGAAAGCGATGGCGGTTCGAGTCAGGGATTTCCTTGATGTGATTCAAATGTTTAAACACAATCTGACCGGAAAAACGGCCAGGCCTAAATTTGCGCGCTATGGCTATATCGAAAAAGCGGAATACTGGGCTTTGATCTGGGGATCCATCATCATGATCTTGACGGGTGGATTTTTGGTTTTTGAAAATTTTACCATGCAGCATTTCCCAAAATGGTTTATGGACGTTGTGGCTAAGGTTCATTTTTACGAAGCCGTGCTCGCAACGCTGGCCATTCTTGTGTGGCATTTTTATTTTGTGATTTTTGATCCAGAGCACTATCCGCTTAATCTTAGTATGTCAACGGGTCGAGAGACTGAAGATAGGGAAGACGACACCTCCTCAAAGAAAAAATCTGAAAATCCGCCATCTTAACCATCGAGTTCCATCGCGGCGCCTATTATCAGACAGCGTATTTTTCCAAGGTCGTGATATGTGTCACAGTATCAGCTGCGTTATATCACTACAATTTTCCAATAAATGCTGTTAAAACGCGCAATTGAGTGGTAATCTTTTATTCCATTATCTAATGCAGCATTGACCTGTTAGGATCGAATGAATCCCATCAAAATGCTTGAGAAAAATAAGAAGAGCCGTGTTTGGGGGTTTCGTTTCCTCAGATCCTGGACCCAGCAATCCCTGACGATCAAGCTTTTTCTGACCATGAGTTTTGTCATTTTGCTCATTGTCTCTGCAGGCTCTCTTGCTGTGATGAACCTTTCCCGCCGCGTGATTGCAGAGACCTCCGTCACTAAAGCCCTTTATCATATCCAACTTTTAAAAACCCGCCTTCTTGAAACCATGCTGAGCGATGATCCCAGGCATGAAGGACTCCAGGAAATGCTTGCAGAAAAACGCATGTCTGACGGGGTTGATGAAGTTAATATTTTTAATGACGAAGGCAAAATCTCATTCTCTAATAAAAAAGAAAATTTAGCGCAAATTGTTACCTTACCCAAAGAAGACAAGGTCCGTTTTACATCAGACCACGCCATGATCGAGATGAATGGACTGAAAAAAAATGACCGTTTGAGAATGATTCATTCAATTCAGGGAAGTTCGAAGTGCGTTGCTTGTCACCAAAATGCTCAAGGCCAAGCAATTGGTGGGATAGAGCTTTATGTCCCTCTCAAGCCAGTTTACAACGAGTTTGCTATTAATCGGGGGTTATTTATTCTTGTCGCGATTTCGATTGTTCTTTTAGGTGCTTATTTGATTCGTTTGCTGGTACACAGTATTGTGAAGCGTCCGATCAAAAAATTGATTCATGTGATGGAAAAAGCGGAGCGCGGCGAGTTGGATGTGCGCACTCGCATAAATGAAGATCCGGAACTTCGACGCTTGGCTTATTCTTTTAATTCCATGGTGCGCGGCATTCACATCACGCAAAAAAATCTTGAGAAGCAGCATCAAAAAGAACTTTCTCAGTCGAACCGTCTTGCGTCAATCGGACAGCTCATTTCCAATGTTTCGCATGAAATCAAAAATCCACTCGCGGCTTTGAGTTCCGCACTTCATGCACTTCGCCGAGAGTATGGTGCGCGAAATTCCGAAGAGCAAATCTTTGAAGAGCTGACCCATCAAATTGACCGCATTGAAAGCACGGTCAACCATCTCCTTCGCTATGCGCGTCAAGCGCCCCCAAGGTTTGGAGAGCATGATATTAGTGAGCCGATTCAGAATGCCATGATGCTCGCGGAACCGCATTTGAAGAAAATGAAGATTCGGACTTTGGTTTCTAAGCCATCGGATAAACTTCTGATTCGCTGCGATATTGGCCTCCTTCAGCAGGTTTTTCTTAATCTGATCTTGAATTCTGCGCAGGCAATGACGCGAGGAGGCGAGCTTTTTATTGAAATCCGAGAAGCTGAAGAAGAGGAAATGAAGGATCTCCCAGTAGCCCAGACACCCGCAGTTTTTGTTGGCGTTAAAGACACAGGCGAGGGGATCTCCTCTGAAAATCTTTCACAGATTTTTCATCCTTTTTTTACCACAAAAAAAGACGGCACTGGTCTCGGTCTTTCAGTGGTCAAGGGCATTATGGAAAGCCATCATGGGGCTATCAAGGTGTCGAGCAAGCCTGGAGAAGGGACTCTTATTTCACTTATTTTTCCGTCAGTTGCATCCAAAATAGAATTTGCAGACAAATGGATTAAATCAAAGGTCTAAGGAAAGGATTTTATGAAAGGAAAAATTTTAGTGATTGATGATGAAAAATTGATTTGTTGGTCACTTCAAAAAGATTTGACCAAAGATGGGTATGAGGTTTGCACCGCCCAAACAGCTCAAGAAGGAATCAAGCTCTTTGAAGAAGAAAGTCCTGATGCGATTTTACTTGATATCCGATTGCCGGACGGTGATGGCAAAGAAATGTTGAGTTACTTCCGCAAAAATGATCCGTTTGCTGCATGTTTGATGGTTACGGCCAATGAAGATATTCGCTCCGCTGTTCAGTGTATGCAGTCTGGCGCTTTTACTTATATTCATAAGCCTTTTGAATTTGATGAAATTAAGATCAATTTAGAAAAGGCCATTGAGAGCAGACGATTACGTAAGAAAGTTGTCGAACTCGAGTCTGAGGCTCGCGGACGTTACGACTTTAGCAGTATTGTGTGCGAAAGTTCAAAGATGAAGGCCATTCTAGATCTTTTGCGTCAAGTGATTGACTCTGAAGCAAGCACAGTTTTAATTGAGGGAGAAAGTGGAACAGGAAAAGATTTATTGGCTCGAAGCCTTCATTACGGAAGCCGTCGGTCGGCAAAAATGTTTGTGGCTTTAAATTGCGCAGCCATTCCTGCGACGCTGCTTGAAAGTGAACTTTTCGGACATGAAAAAGGAGCTTTTACAGATGCACGTGATACAAAGCGGGGTCTTGTGGAAGAAGCATCTGGAGGGACACTTTTTTTAGATGAGATTGGAGACATGTCCAAGGAGCTGCAGGCAAAGCTTCTTCATTTAATCGATCAGAAAAAGTTTAGAAAAGTGGGTGGGATTCGAGAAATCACAGCTGATATACGAATCATTGCTGCAACCAACAAAGATTTGCGCAAAGAGGTTGCTGAAGGACGGTTTCGTGAGGACCTTTTTTATCGTCTACATGTGATTCCGATTTTTATCCCACCTCTGAGAGAAAGGCGCGAAGACATTCCTGCGTTGATTGGGTTTTTTATTGCGCATTTCAACCGAGAATTTAGAAAGGCGATTCAGGGAGTAGATTCCACAGCCATGGAGATTCTTTTAAGATACAACTGGCCAGGAAATGTTCGTGAGCTTAGAAATGTTCTTGAACGAGCTATGATCTTAAATAAAGAGGAATTGATTCGGCCTGAACATTTGCCCGCTGAGATTGATTGCACATGTGTGCTCAAAGAAAATTGCAAATTACCTGAAGTGGATCCTGATTTTATTCCCGTTCTGCCGAAATGTTTGGTGGGAGTATCTCTGGATGAAATCGAAAAACAAGCAGTGGTTATGACGCTTCAAACAGCGGAAGGAAATCAATCTAAGGCAGCGCGTCTTTTGGGAATAGGTCGCGATGCACTTCGGTATAAGATGCAAAAATATGGGCTTTTAAAAGAGGCGGCTAAGGATTCTGGCACATCTCAGTTAAGTGAAATATCGCAGTCAGCTGATGCTTCTGCGTGAAATCGCTCAACGAATAAACTTAGCTTAGAGAAATAAAAGCTTTAAAAATGGTTTAATTGGTCGATTTTCTCAGTGAAAACTAGAAATTCTAAAATAATGTGCAGCAAAATTAATTTTGGCACTAATATTGAAAGTAATAGATCACTATGAAAAATAAATTCCCAGTATTCCTTCTTCTGATGGTTCTTAGTTTTTTTGCTACTTCCTGCCGTGACGTTGAAACAATCCGGAAAGCCTTAGAAGAGCATACGATTGCCGGTGCGACATACGTTGGTTCTGAAACTTGTGCCGCGTGTCACGAAAAAGAGACTAAGGCTATGAAGCTTTCCTCTCATGCTCGCATCATGATCCCCGGAGAGAATTATACGATTGAAGGTTGCGAAATGTGTCATGGCCCGGGCAGTCTACACGTGGATGCGGATGATAAGGACAAAAAAGAACACATCATTAATCCTAGAAAAAATCCAGAGCGTTGCCTGGCTTGTCACACTGATAAAAAAGCTCAATTTCACCTTCCATATCATCACCCTGTTCTGGAGGGGAAGATGAGCTGCTCTGATTGCCATAGTGCGCACGGAGAAGAAGTGCGTCCGTGGTCTGCGACATCCGAAGGTGGCGTGAATGAGGCTTGCTTCAAATGTCACAAAGAACAACGAGGTCCCTTTGTTTGGACCCATGAAGCGGTTAAGGAAGGCTGCGCTAGCTGCCATCAAGTTCATGGATCGATTAATGACAAGATGTTGATCTCCCGTGACGCAACACTCTGTTTGCGCTGTCATACTCAGCTTAATCTTCCTGGTCAGGGTTTTACAATTGGTAAGAGCGATCATGTTAACAGGAATTTTCAAGGGACTTGTTTTTCAGCTGGATGTCATACGGCTCCTCACGGTTCCAACTTTGATGATCACTTAAGGTACTAATCATGTCAAATAAAGTTGCAAAATTATTACCCGTCATTTTAGGGCTCTTTTTTTTACATCAGGGGCTTCTCTTGGCTGAAGACTCTGTTGCTGCTGCAGTCAATCAATCGGCCACTGCTTCAGCTGCAAATAAGGTTGACTCAACCAAGAGCGACAATGAGTTCATTGACTCCTTGTCGATTAATACCATGCCTCTTAGC
>CAZOOM010000111.1:0-6125 GCA_964581425.1 uncultured bacterium
ACTTTTCCGTGTTATTGATGTTTTTTGTACCAATCTCAAAGAAGGCTCCTCGATTGCGGGATTGGCCCCGCTTTCCGATAATGCAAGTCGAGCAGATAAGGACGCGAGATTTGCAGAACTTGGGGGCTGGTTTAAAGCAAAGATGAATCCGAATGGTCTTTTGATTGTTAAGGGAGACGATTACGGGAGTTTTGCCTCGGCACAAAGTTGGAAAGATCCCAAAGAGGCGGAGGCTCGTCCTCGATCGCAATTTTACTCCGCTCTTGATCGTGAAACTGTGGATTATTATGCGGATCCAAAGCTGAGAAAAGAAAACAAGATTGATGGCACAGGTGCAGGGGATGCATTTGTTGCTGGAGTGATTGAAGCCTTGCGCCGCGGAGCGTCCCTTGATGAAATCATGGCCCAAGCCACGGTGCTTGGCGCGCTTGCCGTGGGTCAAATTGGCGGCGGCACAATCGGCGAGAAAAATATTCCTGCGGTTGATTTTCTCACAGCCCAGTATCAACATGTTGTTGACAAAAGAATGGAGAATATTGCAAGAAATGTAGAAAGAAGAATTTCTAATTACGGGAGATTGCTTAGGGCTAGAGAGGTTGTTAAAGCAAGAGGCTTGCTTCCACCGCAGCCGCTATCACGGGAAAATGCCCTTGCTCAACTCGAAGTATTTCCAATTTTAAAACAGAATGGAATTGATCCAGAAAAATCGATCTATCAAGATAGGGTCATAGCTGTCCTTACTCAAGCAGCTGAACTTCGCCAGACTAAAAATCAGGGGGGCCGCTCCGAGGTGCGCAGCGAAGTTCGAAAAGAATTTGGGCTAAATCAATTTACAGATCTTTTAAATCACCGTGTACGAGTGACGGTGACACGAATTAGCGGAGGTGAAATTACGCTTCAAATGACTTCTGAGGTTGAGTTCGAGGTAATATCATCGGGTGTGTGGATTCGATCTGACCGTGACAGACAATTTACACGATCAATCACGCAAGGCCAGGATGTTGCGGTTCGGATCAATGATGTGATTGAGCATCTTGCCTTTGAAGGCTTTTCAAAAGCACATCCTTCTAAAGTGATTTTGACTCCCCGCTCTGAGGTTCGTGAAAATGTGCAGAGATCTGAGGGTCGAGGACATGGTTTCATCGTGCTCTTTTTTGTAATCCCATTCTTTGCATTGCTTTTTGCGGGATTGCCATGGGGTGTTGGAAGCTATGGTTTGAATCTCCTTTTGCAATCTTTCGATTTTTCAGCTGCAAGTTTTTTAAACCCTGCAAATTACTCCTCCGCCTTAGCGGTCTTAACTTCAGCGGTTTTCATGGGACTTTGCACCCTTGTTTTTGGCAGCGCTTACAGTCAAATAAAAAGAAGGGAAGTCGCCTATTTATTTTGGACAGGAGTTTTTTCGGGTGCAGGCTTCGGGATCCATTGGATCCAAAACCAGCTGTCCAGTTTCAATGAGTCAACTCTTGGTTGGAGTATTTTGGGGGATTTTCTTTGGATCGCACCTTTTGGTACTCTCTTCATACTGTCTTTGAAAAAAATTTATCATGATGAGAGGAGAGATCCTCTCCTTAATTTGATCCGATATTTTTCTCCTTTTCCTCTCGGGGTTGGAGCCAGTACTCAATCATTTAGCCGGATGATCGATAGATCCGCGAATCGTTCTGAGTTGCGGCAAAATGATGGAGCCAACAGCCAAGCACGAATGATTCAGGCGCCTCCGTCTGATCATCCAACCGTTAATTCTAAACAATTCCATGATCAAGAATCATTTGCTCCGTTCTTTTTACTTCTTGCGGTTTTAATTCTTAATTGGATGAACAAATCGACTTCAAGATCTTCAGATCCTCAAAACCGCTCCGAGCTTCGCTCAAGCCGTGTGATCGACGATCTCCGACAACAAATTTTAAAAACAATTTATTCTTTCATTGCTGCCATTGTTGGATTCGGGCCCATGATTCCAAAGACAGCAGCGGAATCGATTATTCCACCGGTTCGTGCCACTGAAAAAGCTGATAAATCCCGCGCGCTGGAACTTCTGAATGGCCCGAGGGTTAAACCAGGATTGGTTTCAGAAAAACCTGCCCAAGATATTTTGGACGCCTTTCATCTTCAACAAGCGGTTGAGTTGACCGTAGCGCATATGGGGCTTATTTCTCAGGTGACAACGAATCGAGTTTGGCAGCAATCAAACTGGAAGCAGATCGAAGGGATCGTGACGGAGTTGGCTCGTTACCGAAAGGCTTATCAATCAGCAAAAACGCTTGAAGATGGACAAAATGATTTTGAACTTATGATGGAAAACTGGAGGCACTTTCAAATTCTCAAAAAACTGCTCTCAGAAAAGAATGCCCTGAGCCCTGAAGTCGCAAACTTTAAAGGATTTTGGTGGGATGAAAATTACGCAAAAACAGCGATGATACTTTTTGCTAAAGATGTTCCTCATTATTTGGCGCAATATGGGCTCGTGATTGTTCATGAACCGCTTTTTGTTCATTCGGGTTATGTGGATGCACAAGTATCAGATGATGAAAAGGGAACGAATAAAAGGCACATCAAAGCCCTTGTTGCATTCCCATTGTTGGTGGTCGAACCTAAGTCTTATTTGGTAGAGACTACCTTCAACGCTAATTTTGACAGTTTCGGAAAAATAGTGGCTAGAGGTCAAAATACCCGAATCGAGTCATCTTTTCCGTTGGCTATGCTAGACGTGGCTGAAATTGGAGGCTTCAGTGAAGCAAACACTAATTCTACTTCTTACAACGCGGCTCTAGTTCTCGGGAACCGACCTGAAATATTTGTGAAAGCCAACGAACTTAATCGATATTTAGATTACGCCATTTTAAGTTTCGTGACATCGCTTCTTGAGAATCTTGAAAAAATAGCAGGCAGCAAAGAAAAAGCCAGAGAGCTTTTAGGAAAAATTGTCTCGGAACCTTATGAAGAGGCCGTGCGAGGATTTGTTTGGACTGAAGAAAAAGTTGAGGGTAATCTCATTTCGCTTCCCATTAATAGCACGGCCTACGCGGCAGCGCATGCACTTCGGAAAATTTTATATCGAACCGGGAAAGTCGATCCAAGTGATCCAAACTTCAGAAACAACTGGATAGGATCATACCTTCATGCCAGTGTTCATCATGAGGCGCGACATATTCGGGACCGAAAAGATCCTAGAATTCAGCTTTTGACCAACCTTCGATTTTTTGGGAATAGTTTTATCGAAAAGGGAATTCCGATAAATGCGCAAGATGTGCTTGAAGCCATGAGATTGATCGAGATGACTCCTCGAGCAGGAGAAGAACTTGAGTTTTCGCCTGATGCCTATTTGCTTCAAATGCTTCTTACAATTGCGAGTGATATGGAAGGGGAATCTCTCGAGGCTCAGGATTCCACTCGTCCTCATCAGGAAGTTTACAGAGCTCTGCTTGCCATTCTGAAACGCTCGCCTGAAAAATATGGTTTCAGACTGACTCGCGGCAAACTTGTGATTGAGCAAAGAAAAAGTGAGGGAAGTGTAAAGACTGTGGAGGTTGATGAGGACCGGCAGATCACGGCGCAGCTTGATCGCATCATCGATTTATCGCCCGAGCTTCGCGCTGAGCTAGTTGAAGCCATTAAGCGAGAACTTAATTTGGAAGGACGCATTAATTTCCTTTATCAAAAATATCAGTACCTGATTCCGATCTTCGAAAGATTTAAATCAGGAAACCAAACTGCTCGTGCAGAGTTTCAGATTCCACCTCGCTCTGCTTTGTTACCGGCTGATTATCAATTACCCGCATCCATTTATTCGCCTACTCTAAAAGGTCTGCAAGGGGGCGAGTTAAAGGATCCAACACTGCTTCCAAAAGGTGCTTTGGCTGGAATTTATGATCCGACCGTTAAGTTGCTTCCAAATACAAATATGCAAGGTGGTGCGCTGAATGGAGGATTATTTTTAGACCCGCGCGATCTAAGGGATCTTCGTAAACTTCCAGTGATTCCGAGAATACAAAATCCAACGGTGCCGGACCCTCGTGGTTCTAAGTATCCTCCGAATGTCCTTGTTGGTCCCGGCGCAAATGTGGGATCGATTCACGCAGATCCAAGCAGCTCGGTTCAAATTGGGACAGTGACTATCGATGGCAAAGTGGTTTCTCCTCGTAACGAGGTGAGAAGTTCGATTCCGGAATTTGAAACGGCCGAGCAGATTCAGACTTTTCTGCGGCCTTATCTTCGGATTCACAATCCTGGTGAAAGTGATCAGGTTTTTAGTGAGATGGACTCAAAAAGAAATGAATGGCTAAGGCTTTTTGTGGTGCTGGTCCGGGGAGGATTTATTTTAGAAGCAGCTATGGATGCAACTTCGGTGAAGGATCGAAATATTCTGCTTCCTCATAACAGCCAGGTTTCATTGAATGCAGCGGAGTGGTCGGTGGTTTTCCGTGCCCTGCATCGATTCTTGTATTTTGAGACTTATCGGAGTAATCCTAACAGTTTTCGCGCTAACAGTACCGATTTTTCTAGTACAAACTTTAGGTGGCACAGGGATCTTCATCAGGCTGATCCAGAGATGCGGATTGGCGATGTATCATTTTCTGAGTGGTTAGATAGAAACATAGCGATCGAATCAACAGGGGGCATCTACTTTTTTGGCGAATGGTTTAATATTGATCGGGATCGTTTCGTGCGTGATCGGGCGGCGCTGAAACTTTGGTATTCCCGGCTTCAAAAGAAGTTGGGAATTCCGTTTGGAGTTCCTATTGCTTTAGATCGACTGCGCGGATCAGCGGGGCATTACATCCCGTCTCGAGCTTGGGAAATGGACAGGATTCTTAAGGTTGTTGTTGTTGGCAGAGAGCTTGGTCTCTTTCAAGTAGATACTGATCGATCGAGCATTTTTTTGTGGACGCAAGATTTGTCCAAAAAACCAGAAGAGAGTGGATCTTCGGCGGAGCCTGCCAAAGTAGAAATTCTTAAACCTAAATTTGTGCGGCTCAGAGCTGGTCATGGGCATATTTTAATAACACCTGCTGATGGAGGGCAAGATCTCCGTTTTACCATCACATCTGGAGATGATAGAAAACCTGCCCAGGTGGTTGAGCAGTTACCACCAGCGATTACTAGCTTTAAACGACAGAGATCTACGACACCAGGAATGAGTCAGCTGGTTTTAACCGCGGCGGATGGCTCCACTTGGACAGTCACACCCGATGGCGATCTGGTTTCTCCGAGAAATGAACTGCGTTTGGGGAGTCTCAAAACAGGCGATGATCTTCGAAGGTATTTTGCGTCCTTTGAGGAAAAGGAAAAATCCGGGGAGTTGCAAGATTTCCTTTGGCGAAATGAGGATGATGTCAATCGCTTTCTTGCGGTCCTTTATTTGGGGGGTTTTAAACCCTCCACGGAGATCGGTATTACGCGATTTTATTCGCAAAAAATTAAGCTTCAAGATGGATCGGAAGTAAGGCTCGCGGAGGCTCGGTGGCTTTTGGTTTTTAGGATTCTCGAAATCTTACAAATTACAAGAAATAATTATGTAAATGGAATTCCTTACCATCTTAATCGTGCGCTTATGCTGGAGCGCGTCCACCAAGGTGATCCGGCGATGATGCTTGCCCCGAATGAACCAGCGCTTTTTGTGATCAACAAGCTGGTTTTTGACGACTCCACGCCCGTGAGCGCGGAATTTGACCGACGAGATACCGATTTTGGATTTTTTTATTTTCGGCGGCCTGAGGTTGAACGTTATCGCGTGGCCCTTGAAAATTGGTATTTTGGACTTTTCACTCAGGCCCTTTCCTCGCAAACTGAATGGTCTGTCGAAGATTTGAAATTACGTGCGGGTCATTTCATTCCTGATGATGTTGATGGCACACTGGATCGATTGAGGTTTTTGGCCAAGGTCTTGGTGCTTGCCGAGTATCTTGGGCTCTTGACGATTACTTCTGAAGGTGGAGGGTTCTTTGGTCAATTGGATCGAACCGTGATTTGGAATGCGGATGCAATGAGCAGGATTGAGGCTAAAATTCAAGCTGCCTCGGAAGCTCCGGTAAATCCGATTCTTGAAACTTTGCCATTATCTTCTATTCCAGAGTCCTCTCCGGCAAAATCACAAGCCACGAAGGCGGCAGCCTCTTCCGTGA
>CAZOOM010000111.1:6135-7112 GCA_964581425.1 uncultured bacterium
AACAAGGCCGCGGACATCTTTTACTCACACGGCCAGGATCTGATAAGCCTTCAAGATTTACGATTGCTTCAGCAGATAACGGTGCAGTGACGCGGGCTATCGCAGCCATGCCTCCAGCAATTACTGATTTTAAATTTCAAAGATCAGGAACCATGCCAGGCATGAGTGAGTTGCTTCTCACGGCTTCCGATGGATCAGAATGGAAAGTCACACCAGATGGTGTTGTCGAACGTTTAGAAGTGCGAATGACAAAAGCGCTCGTAGCGGCTGATCTTGAGGATCTTGACGGAAGAAATCAATTTTTTGTTCGCCGTCATTTTGAAACACCGGGACGTCCTCGATTTGATCCGCTTCGATGGATGGATCCGTCTTCTCCCTTTCCAAATGCTACTGATTTGCGTGTAAAAAAACCAGTTTTTGGCATCAGAGGTCAAATTTTGGGCGGGCCAGTGGCGCCTGATGCGATTAAGAAAAAATTGGCTGAGCCTGGAGTAAAGGCCAGAATTACAAATGCGGTTGCGAATGATCACGGCGTGATTTATCCGATTCACGACCCTAAAATTCGAGATGCCATCCTGAATGCCTTCCCTAAAAAAGGCCAGGCTTTTGATCGAGAAACTTTAGTTCCCAGGGACGGTTCTTTGGTTCCAAGAACCGTCCCTGAAAAAACACCTCGCGCCGAATTTCGAAGACGGCCGCTAAGTGCCGAGACGATGCCGCGAGAAAATATTGTGCCAACGATCACGCCGTTTAAAAAAGAACGCGGAAAAATTAAAATCGATGAAGAGTCTGCTTTTAATTACTTCGAATTTATTCGCGATTTTCTGGGCGTGAAATCGGTGCTCGCCAACGGAGCGACTGGGGAATTTCACAAAATGGACACGAAGGTGTATCCAGATCTGCGTGCAGAGTCGGTTACAACTTTGACTCGTACGGCCAAGCGCGCGGGCCTTCTTGTTTTTACCAATGTGACAGGT
>CAZOOM010000112.1:0-7013 GCA_964581425.1 uncultured bacterium
GTTCGATACTTGGAGCAAACTTAAATCAATGTACGGTTTATCTTCCTGAATCCCTACTGCGCGGTAAACAAATTCCGCCTTGGTCAGTTGATTTTCGATCAAAACTTCCCCGATAAGTTTTCCTGTCTTTTTTTGGATCTCAAGCCCTTTTTTAAGCCGCTCCCAATCAATCCATTTGTTTTTAAGAAGAATCTCTCCCAAATGCAGCATTTGGGATTTCGAAGTACTGGTCAATTTATTTTCAGACAGGACATTCCAAAAATTTTTCTTACTTTGTTCCTGAAGTTTCACCGCCCGTTCCAGCTGTTCCCACGTGATCCAGCCGTTTTGGACCATAATCTCACCAAGACGCCAACTAAAATTTTCATTTTCAGAGGAAGGATTCATCTTATTTCTCCCAGCTCAACTGATCCGTTACATTTATTTTAGTTAATCAAAACTTTGGCATTCTGAGACTATCGATAATTGTAATACATTTCAATGGCACGCAAAATTGCCTCTGGCGAAGCAATAGCATGGCGGATCGTATACCCTGGAAGAATTTCCAGAATTTCTTTTTCATGCCTAAAATCTCGAGTGTCTGAAATCGCGATAAAAATAGTTTGATCTTGAATCAGGAGAGGAATAAACCCTGCCCTCTTGGCCACTGTGTATGGGATTTTCTCAATCGCTTCTTTCGGAATTCTAATCTGGCTAAAATCAACAAAAACTCGGTTTTGTTGAATGGCAATCGCACGATAAAGATTTTCCTTGGCCACAAGGTTGTGCTCCAGCAAAATCTCTCCGGTTAACTTTCCGGTTTCTTTTTGAATTTCCAGGGCTACTTGAAGCTGCTTCCAGTCAATCCATCCGTGTTGGATCAAAATTTCGCCCAGGTTGAGAACTTGAGAGGGATTGGTCATTTCAGATTTTTGATCGAGCATGCGGTGGAGATTTTTCGAGGCCTGCTTCTGAATATTGAGAGCTTCTTCTAGCTGTTCCCAGGTAATCCAGCCGTTTTGAACTAGAATTTCCCCAAGTTTCCATCCAAAGCTTTCACTGGAACCTTGCTGCTTCATTAAAACCCACTTCATTTAGAAAATAATTAGCGTCTTGAGAAATCACTTTACTTGGGCAGATATTCTAACAAAATATCTGCATTCTGTCTCGAATGGAAAGTATTTAAGGAGGACGCTTAGCGAGGCTTTAAATTCTGGATCTTTTCCGCCAATTGAAAGTCCTTTTCTGTAAGGGCCTTAACCGAATCGGTCCAAATTCGAATTTGACAACGATTAAATGAAAAAGTGATTTCAGGATGGTGATCTGCCAACCGTCCTAAATCGGCAATCTGATTCACAAAATAAGTCGTTTCTTCATAATTGCGAAATAAAAAAAGACGCGACAACATTCCTTTTTGGATTTTCCAATCCGGAAGTGTTTTCAATTTTACTTTAATCCCATTTGGCTCCAAACACCCTCCTCTTAGATCATGATAAACAGAATCGGTACCCAATCCCTGATTCTGTTTTAATCCGCTGCGGCTTTTCGGGGTTATTTTCTATTTTTTGACGCAAGTGGGTGATGTACACCCTGAGATAATGCGTTCGCTCTTCAGAATTCGGCCCCCAAATTTCACGAAGGATGTGACGATGAGTGATCACTTTGCCAGCGTGCCGAACCAGTAATTTTAGAAGTGAGTACTCGATGCTTGTGAGTTTGATCTCTTTCCCGTCGAGCATCACTCTCCTATCGGTCCAGTCAATAACAAGATTTCCGTCCTCAAAGACAGGCTGATCCGGTTGATCCGGGGTGTGCCGCAAAATCGCACGCAGCCGAGCAAGCAGTTCCTCTTGCCCAAAAGGTTTGGTCACATAATCATCTGCACCGCTATCAAGAGCCAAAACTTTTTGTTTTTCATCATCTCGAACCGAGAGGATCAAAACAGGAATCCGAGACCATTCCCGAAGGCGTCTTAAAACTTCAACCCCATCCAGATCTGGAAGGCCTAAATCTAAAATAATAGCATCCGGCATGATTTGAGCGGCTTGCCTTAGTCCAAGCTCCCCGCTAGATGCCCCCGAGAATTGATAGCCGCCGCTTTCAAGCGTTCGCTGAAGCAGTCGGCACATTTGGGATTCATCATCAATAACAAGAATATGAGGCTTAGGCTTTAGCATTTACCCTTCTTCACCATGAAAAATTTCAACAGGTAATCGTACAATAAAACACGCCCCTTGACCAAACTGATTTCGAACTTCAATTTTGCCGCCATGAATTTCGGAAAATCTTTTTGCAATGGAGAGGCCGAGCCCCAAACCACCAGTCTGGGCATTTTTCCCGCGATAGAACTTCTCAAAAATTTTATCAAGATCTTCGTCAGCAATGCCCGGGCCTTCATCAAGAATTTGCATCACTAACATTTGATCATCGACATGGACAGAAACCTCGATCTTTTTTCCTTTAGGAGAGTAAAGGGCTGCATTCGATATAAGATTAACGAGAATTTGATGGAGAATAACACTGTCAATTTTGACCAACGGAAGTGAATCTGGATAAAACAAATGAATGCGATGATCACTCAAAGCATCTTCTAAATTCTCCAGAACGCCTTGGATAACGTCTTTAAGGTCGTGCCATTCTAAATGAAGAGGCAAGCGGCCAGCATCAAGCCGCGTCATATTGAGCAAGCTGTTTACAGTTTGAAGAAGACGCTGGCTAGCAGCCCGAATCTCAAAAATAATTTTTTTTCGCTCTGGATTTGGCTCATCTTTTTCTAACTGCTCTGCCGTACCCGCAACAATCGTCAGCGGAGTTTTAAGCTCATGAGAAACACTGTCGAGAAGCGCTGTTTGTAATTTTTCAGCTTCGGTTTTTAGTTTAGAATCATTTGCAATTTGAGCTAAAGCCTCTTTTTCTAAAATCACGGTCATCAGAGATGCAAAAGACTCGATAAGACTTCTCTGATCCATGGTCCAAACTCCGCTAGAAAGCGGTTTGATCACAAGAACACCCAAGGTACGCGCGATTGCCACGAGCGGAAGATAAAAATTTTCAGATTCCGGAAGTGTATCGGTAAAACGGCCTGCAGGAAGTTGTTTTTGAAAAGCCCAGGTCGCGACACTTCTCTCTTTTCCTGACAAACTCAAGGATCCGGCCCGAGCTTTTTCAAAATCAGGGCGGCCTTTCGTATCAGTAAGAAAAACAGCACCCTCCAAACTCAGAATTTCCTCCAAACGCCGAAGAGCGTTGCAGATGGCCTCGTTGGGATCATGAGTCATCGCAAGCATTCGAGTCAGTTGATAAAGCGTATTCAATCGATCTTCTTTCTTACGCTCAGTTTTTTCTCTCTCACGAAGACGGGTGGTAATATGCCCCATCACAATAGCAGTCACAAAATACATGGCGAACATCATAAAATCATGTGACTTATTAATCGCAAAAGTAAAACGAGGAGGGATAAAGAGAAAGTCCCAAATAAGCGCACTCATCGTGCCAAGAAGAAGTACGGGCCACCGGCTCAAAAAAAGTCCGGACAACACCACCGCTAAAAGATAAATCAAGGCAATCGAAGAATATCCCGCGATTTTTTCAAACCCCATCGAAATCAAAGTTACGCCTGCCACCGTACTTAAAGCTACGATCCATTCCCAAGGACCTGCAACTATTTGGGTTCTCCGCCTCGCTTTAGAACGAGGGCCGCCTAAGCTTTTTACACGAATCATGTGGATATCGATATCACCACTTCTCCGAATAAGCTGCTGCACAAGTGATCCACCGCGCAGCCATTCCCAAATAGAAAACCCCGAAGGTTTTCCAACGCAAATTTGACTTACATTATTTTGTCTGGCAATTTCAAGCAAAGTTGAAGCTACATCCGTCCCTGAGCGGACAATGACTTCTGCTCCAAGCTGGCGCGCGATCGTCAGATTTCGTGTCAGACGTTTTTTCTCTTCTTCTCCCAATTCTCCGGAAGTTTCAACATAAACCGCCAGCCAAGAGGCATTCGAAGAAGCAGCCGCCACTCGTGTCCAACGAATCAACCCTTCCGAATAAGGCGTAGGACCCACTGCTACCATTAAGCGCTCTCCGGATTTCCAAGGGCCTTCGATTCTTTGCTCATTCATGATCTCACGCAGATCCTGATGAACACGTTCCGCGGTCAAACGCAGCGCCATCTCGCGAAGCGCTGTCAGATTTTCTTCACGAAAAAAATGATCTGCTGCCGTTACTGCCCGTTCCCCCAAATAGACTTTGCCTTCTTCTAAGCGTTCACGCAGTTGTTCCGGAGACAAATCAATGAGCGTGATTTCATCCGCTCCGTCCACTACTGAATCAGGAACGGTTTCCTGAACTTTGATTCCCGTAATCTGATAAACCGCTTCTGCGCGGCTTTCTACATGTTGAACATTAAGAGTGGTAAAAACATTGATGCCCGCAGCAAGTAACTCTAGGACATCCTGATAGCGCTTGGGATGGCGACTTCCCGGAGCGTTTGAGTGAGCAAGTTCATCTACGATGGCAAGATCCGGACGGATCATGAAAATCGTATCCAGATCCATCTCTTCTAAAGTGGTGCCGCGATATTCGCGTTTTATTTTTGAGGCCGTGGGAATATTTTCGAGAAGAGCTTCTGTTTCTTTTCTTCCGTGAGTTTCCGCAACACCGATGAGGACATCCACACCCGCGGATTGTTCCTGTCGTGCAGCCTGGAGCATGGCATACGTTTTCCCAACTCCAGGACACATCCCGAGAAAGATACGAAGTTTCCCGCGTTTCCGCTTTGCCTCTTCCTTTTTGAGAGAAGCAAGAATCGCATCTGGATCCGGACGTTTAGGTTCCATAGAATGATTATAGCGAGTCTAAGGCTAAATTTAATTTAAAAACATTGACCCTTGCTTCTCCCAGAAATCCGAAATCAGGTCTCTGGGTATATTGATGAACGAGCTGATTCACCTTTTCTTTTTGGGAAACATCAAAGCCTCGGGCTTTTGAGATTCGCTCGACCTGAAGCAGCGCTGCTTCAGGACTAATGTGAGGATCTAGTCCGCTTGCTGATGCAAAAACCATTTCGGCAGGCAGCTTTGTCTCGGAGCTTAAATCATGAGCAGACCGAAAGGCATCAGATCGCATCTTGATAAGTGATTTCAAGGACAAACTCGTTGGTCCCAGATTACTTGCCCCTGAGGGTATGGTTCCATAATCCGACGCAGAAGGTCTTGGCCAAAAATATCGAGCCTCTTGAAATTTTTGAGCTAACAAATCAGAACCCACACATTTCCCGTCCTTCACGACCAAACTTCCCTGTGCCTTGCGTGGAAAAAATGTTTGAGCCGCCAGTGTCATCAAAGCAGGATAAACAACTCCGGTCAAAATCGTCAGCACTACAAAAATTCGAATTGCCTGAAAAAAAAGTTTCATTGGATGCCTCCTTAAATAAGTCGAAAGAAAACCAGTAAAAGATCAATCATTTTAATCCCGATAAAAGGGACCACAAGCCCGCCAAGCCCGTAAATCAAAAGATTTCTTTGCAGCACAAAGGCCGCTCCCTGCGCACGGTACGTTACCCCACGAAGAGCAAGGGGCACCAGCGCAATGATAATGAGAGCATTAAAAATCACGGCACTCAGAATCGCACTTTCAGGTGAATGAAGATGCATAATATTGAGAGCTGCGAGTGGACCGGAAGAATGATTCATCGCATAGAGCGCTCCGAACATCGCGGGTAAAATCGCAAAATATTTAGCCACATCATTAGCAATACTAAATGTGGTCAGAGCTCCGCGCGTCATGAGAAGCTGCTTTCCGATTTCCACAATCTCGATTAATTTAGTGGGATTGCTGTCAAGATCCACCATATTTCCTGCTTCGCGCGCAGCCTGAGTTCCTGAATTCATGGCCACACCCACATCTGCTTGCGCAAGCGCGGGCGCATCATTGGTGCCGTCTCCCGTCATCGCAACCAGACGACCTTCAGCCTGCTCGTCGCGGATTCGTTTGAGTTTGTCTTCAGGTTTTGCTTCTGCCATAAAATCATCAACTCCAGCTTCTGCCGCGATCGAAGCTGCCGTAAGCGGATTATCGCCTGTTACCATCACCGTTCGAATGCCCATTTTGCGAAGCTGCGCAAACCGTTCACGTATCCCGCCCTTGACCACGTCTTTCAGCTCAATCACACCCAGAACTTTGGAGTTTTCTGAAACCACAAGCGGAGTTCCTCCTTTTTTGGCGATGTTATCCACTTCGTTTTGAACAGTGGCGGGGAAACTTCCTCCCAGGGATTCACAATAATTTCTGATGGCCTCAGCTGCTCCTTTACGAATTTTTCTTTGCCCCTTTCCAGCCTCAGGATGAAAATCAACTCCGCTCATTCTCGTTTGCGCAGTGAAACGAATGAAATGAGCTTCTTGATCTGAGATGTCACGTCCCCGTAGTCCAAATTCATTTTTGGCTAAAACCATGATGGATCGTCCTTCAGGAGTTTCATCTGCAAAAGAGGAAAGCTGGGCTGCATCAGCAAGATCCTGAGGCTTCACACCCGGCGCTGGAATAAATTGAGTTGCCATGCGATTTCCAAAAGTAATGGTCCCGGTTTTATCGAGCAAAAGCACATCGATGTCGCCGGCCGCCTCAATGGCTCGACCACTCATGGCCATGACATTACGCCGAATGAGACGGTCAATCCCGCTGATTCCAATAGCGCTCAAAAGCCCACCGATCGTGGTGGGAATCAAGCAAACCAAAAGTGAAATCAAAATAGGAATCGTAAGGTGAACCACTCCTGATTGCCCTGCCGCTTTTTCGTTGTACTGGGCAAATGGAGGCAAGGTAAAAACCGCCATGATAAAAATCGCGGTCAGACTGACGAGTAAAATCTCAAGTGCAATTTCATTGGGTGTTTTTTGACGTTCAGCTCCTTCTACCATGGTAATCATACGATCAAGAAAAGCTTTTCCAGGTTCGGAAGTAATACGTACAAGAATTTGATCACTCAAGACACGCGTTCCGCCCGTCACTGCGCTCCGATCCCCTCCGCT
>CAZOOM010000113.1:0-6703 GCA_964581425.1 uncultured bacterium
TCTCTTCACTGCGGAGAAAACCCAGCTTTGCGGGACTCCGAGAGCTGGCTTTTGAAAAATGTTTTTGCCGAGCGAACCCGAAGGCACAATAAAGTATGTCCTCGCTGGGTAAAGACGAACGACGCTGAGATACACGCATTGCAATGCCTTGTTGGGGAAGTGTGCGGAGCTCAAACCGGTGTTGATCCTCACGAAGCGAACGTTTCTGGAGGGAGAAGCCAAATCTGAGCTTTTTTCAATGGTAGGAAAGGGCAAACCGTTGCGGCTTTGGAGGCTGTTTACTTTTGAGGCTGGCCTAGGCTATACTAGCGCCACTTTTACCTCTTTCGGCTATCCTTTAGACCCGGCTCGGGCTTTCTCCGGGTTGGGGCTTGCAAACACGGAACTTGTTTCCAAATATCGAGATAGGAATATGAGGCATCTTAGGATCGGATTACTTGGTTTAGGAAAAATCGGTACGGGTGTTTTTGAAGCGATTCGGACAAAAAAAGATTTTTTTGAGAACGAAATCGGTGTACGGTTAGATATCCGGAAAGTTGCGGATAAGAATCAGTCACGTCAGCGTGAGCTCAAAATTCCCAAAGAAATATTTACCACTGATCCTTTAGAAGTGGTGCGCGATCCCTCAGTGGATGTGGTGATCGAACTTATCGGCGGGACAGAAATGGCTTATGTCCTGGTCACGGAAGCTTTAGAACGTGGTAAGCACGTGGTTACGGCTAATAAAGCCCTGCTCGCGGAATACGGCGACGATATCTTCTCGCTCGCTAATTTAAAGAAACGCTGGATCGCATTTGAGGCCAGTGTTGGCGGAGGAATCCCTGTGATCAAGGGACTTCGTGAAGGCCTTGTAGCTAATCGCATTGAGTCTGTTCACGCGATTATTAATGGTACAAGTAATTACATCCTGACGGAAATGACGGATAAATCGAGTGATTTCAAAGATGCTCTGGCTGACGCGCAGAAGTTGGGTTATGCCGAGGCAGATCCTACGCTGGATGTTGAGGGTATTGATGCGGCGCATAAGCTTGCCATCTTGGTGCGTTTTGGGTTTGGCGGCAAAGTAAAGTTCTCAGATATTTATTGTGAAGGCATTACTCAGATTCGGAGTGAAGACATTGCCTTTGCTAAGGAATTTGGTTACCGGATCAAACTTTTGGCGATTGCAAAAAAATTGAAAGATGGGATTCAAGCGCGTGTCCAGCCGACGCTCTTGCCGCAGTCACACATGCTTGCGAATGTGCATGGGTCTTTCAATGCCATCATGTTTCACGGGGATGAAACTGGGGACGTTCTTTTTTATGGAAAGGGCGCGGGCCAGCGGCCGACGGCGAGCGCTGTGATCAGCGATCTTGTGGATCTTGCGATGAAGCAGGGAGGTTCGCACGATCTTGGGAAAGTTCCCATGCGAGCTGTGGTGAGACCGCTTAAGATTAAAAGCATCTCTTCGATTTCGTCCCGATACTATCTTAGGTTTCATGTGGTGGACCGGCCCGGAGTGCTCGCTAAAATTGCGCAGGTACTGGGGCGCTTTCGAATCAGTATTTCTGACATGATTCAAAAAGAGCGGAGCGTCGGAAGCGTGGTGCCTCTGATCTTTTTGACGCATGACACGTTTGAACGTGATATTCGAAATGCGATTCGTCAGATTAGTAAAATGGCGACAGTAAAAGGGAAGCCTCAGGTTTTAAGAATCGAAGGCAATTAACCATTGCAAAACTAAAATCCGACATCCAAAATTCTAAATTCAAAAAATCTAGAATTTAAAATTAATTTCGTATTTAGTGCTTTGAAATTCGGATTTATCTCATCATGGTAAAAAAATACGCAGTAAAAAAAATTGGAATTATTGAGCGCTATCAGGAATATCTTCCGGTGACGGAAGCAACGCCCATCATTTCTTTAAATGAGGGAAATACGCCGCTTATTTTGGCAGAAGCGCTCCCGGTATTTCTGGGTCTGAAAAATATCCGGATTTATTACAAGTTTGAGGGTTTGAATCCCACAGGTTCTTTTAAAGATCGTGGAATGACCATGGCAATTTCAAAAGCCGTGGAAGCCAAGGCATCGGCCGTGATGTGTGCGTCGACTGGAAACACCTCAGCCTCTGCAGCGGCCTACTCCTCGCGCTGCGGACTCAAATGTTTTGTGCTGATCCCTGAGGGAAAAATTGCCAAAGGGAAATTGATGCAGGCTTATCGCTACGGCGCGAAAGTAATTATGGTCAAAGGGAATTTTGATCAAGCGCTTGAAATGGTAAAACAAATGACTAAGGACGGCAAAATTACACTTGTGAATTCTATTAATCCTTTTCGCATTGAGGGGCAAAAATCCGCAGCCTTTGAAATTGTAGATGATCTTGGAGATGCGCCCGAGTATCACGCGATTCCGGTCGGAAATGCAGGGAACATCACGGCTTACTGGAAGGGTTACAAAGAATATCAGAAGGCTGGGAAATCGGAGATTCTTCCTAAGATGCTTGGATTTCAAGCAGCGGGATCTGCTCCAATTGTTGAAGGAAAGGCCATTGAAAAACCAGAAACCATTGCTACGGCAATTCGGATTGGAAATCCAGCAAGCTGGTGCACAGCGCTTATGGCGCGGGATGAGTCAGGCGGTTTGATCGAAGCGGTGACGGATGAAGAAATCACTTGGGCTTACAAATTTATTGCTGAACGCGAAGGTGTTTTTGCAGAACCGGCTTCTGCAGCTGCTGTGGCGGGTGTCGTGAAACTTGCGAAACGAAATTATTTTCAAGAAGGAACTAGAATAGTGATCACTTTGACAGGATCCGGACTCAAAGATCCGGATTTTGCACTCAGCTTTCATGATGAAATTGAAACCGTAGAACCGACCTATGAGGCGGTCCGAAAGGTTGTTAAATTATGAAGCATATCGTGGTTGCGATCCCCGGAGCTGCGGATTTGCCGTGTGAGGAACTCGGGAATAAAACACCGCTTGAAGTAGCTAAGCTTCCGAATCTCCAGGCCTTGGCAAAACTGGGGCGTGTAGGGTCTGTCAAGCTTACGCCTGATCGCTTGGAGCCCACATCCGATGTGACTTTGATGAATTTGCTGGGATACGATGCGGATAAAGTTTATACCGGTCGCGGTCCTTTAGAGGCTGCGAATCTTGAAATTAAAATGGATCAGCACGAAGTCGCTTTTCGGATGAATTTTATTACCGAAGCTGATGGAAAGCTTGCAGATGATACAGGCGGAGGCATCTCGACCAAAGAGGCCAAGGCGCTCATTAATTTTTTAAATAAAAAAGTGGCAAGTGATTTTGTCCGTTTTTTTGCAGGCGCAGAATATCGGCACGTTGCGGTTTTAAAAGATGCGCATGGTTATCCCGCGCTTTCAGCTAAGACCGCTTGCCCTGAAAATATTGTGGGGCAGCCAGTGCAGGATCATTTTCCAAAAGGACCGGGCGAAGAACTCCTTAAAAAATTGATGTTTGATGCCAAGCTCCTTTTGCAGGATCACGAGATTAATCAAGTGCGTGTTGATTTGGGCGAAAACCCATCCAACATGATTTGGCTCTGGGGACAAGGCCCTCTTCCAAATCTCCAGAAGTTCAAAGATCTTTATGAACTTCAAGGAGCAATCATTACTGCCCAGGAATATGCCAAAGGTTTGGGGCGAATCACGGCACTGACAGTCCACGAATTTGGATACACCGAAGAGGATGCCGAAGATTTGGATGCCGTGTCAAAAATGCTTGTGACCGCAGTTGAAGAAAAAGATTTTGTGGTGATTTATTTGTCAGATTGCGATGAAGCGGCTCGGACCGGAGATCTGCGTGCGAAGATTCAGGTTCTGGAGGCTGTAGATTCCGTGGTGCTGGCGCGTGTCAAAGATATTTTGGAAAAGAAAAAAGATGTGCGCGTGCTTGTGACTTCGAATCACGCATCACCCTGGAAGGCAGGGTTGCGCAGCAAAGAATCGGTTCCGTTTCTTGCCGCAGGAAAAAATATTATGGCAGATGATATCGATAAGATGACGGAGTTGACGGCAAAAGCTTCAGGGCTCAAAATCCCCAACGGAAAAGAGTTGATGAAGTTTTTCCTTTCAAAATAAGCCGATAACCTTCGGTTCATCTGTAAAACATCGTTTGTAATTTTAAGTTGAAGGAATTGAAGTATGGCGTTAGTGGTTCAAAAATATGGTGGGACGTCGGTCGGAAATCCCGAACGAATCAAGAAAGTGGCTTCGCGAGTAGTGAAGGCCAAGAAAAAAGGCAATCAGCTGGTGGTCGTGGTTTCTGCCATGGGCGAGATGACAGATGACTTGATTACGCTTGCAGCTCAAATTTCCAAAGATCCGAGTGATCGTGAAATGGACATGCTGCTTTCCACCGGAGAACAAGTTTCGGTAGCGCTCCTTGCCATGGCGATTCAGGAACTCGGAGAAAAAGCGATTTCGTTTACAGGTCCGCAAGTTGGCATTTTGACAGACAGATATCACACCAAAGCGCGGATTGTGAATATCAATACGGAAAGGATCCGACAAGCTTTGCAGTCAGGGCATGTGGTGATAGTGGCCGGGTTTCAGGGCCAGACAGATAACGGAGAAATCACAACTCTGGGTCGAGGGGGTTCTGATCTGACGGCTGTTGCGCTTGCCAAAGCACTCAAGGCAAAGGCTTGTGAAATTTACACGGATGTGGACGGGGTTTACACGGCGGATCCCCGCGTGGTCCCAGATGCCTGCAAGATTGATGTGATTAGTTATGATGAAATTTTAGAATTAGCCGCTCAGGGAGCACGCGTGATGCATTCCCGTTCGGTGGAAGTGGGAAAAAAATTCAATATTCCCATTGTGGTTCGTCATTCTCAGCATGAAGGGGAGGGTACTTTGATTACGAAAGAAACAAAATCCATGGAAGACATTGTGGTGAGCGGAGTCGCTCTTACCGATGACGAAGCTAAGGTGACGCTCTTTCAAGTTCCGGACCGTCCGGGAATTGCCGCGCAGCTTTTTGCTCGGCTTGCGGATGGTAATGTGAATGTTGATATGATCATTCAAAATAAAACGCGCACTAACACCACCGATATTTCTTTTACGGTTTATAAAAGCGAACTTCGGCGAGCGATGGTCATTGTGAAAAAAGCAGCGGATGAACTTCATGCGAAAGCAGTGACGTGTGATGAAAATATCGCAAAGGTCAGCATTGTTGGAGTTGGCATGAAAGCGCATTCAGGCATTGCCGCGCGCATGTTCCGATCGCTTGCGGCTAAGAAAATTAATATTGATATGATTTCAACATCAGAAATCAAAGTGTCTTGTATTGTGGAAGGCTCACGCGGAAAAGATGCGATTCAAGCGATTCACAAGGAATTCCAATTACATAAAGGACCAACTAGGAAAAAATCCAAATAACAAATTCCAAGCACCAAATCCCAAAATAGATTGGAATTTGGATTTTGTGATTTGGAATTTTCACCAATTTATGAAAAAAATACTTTTTTACGACACCACACTTCGGGACGGTTCTCAAGGGGAAGGCTTAAGCCTTTCTTTAGAGGACAAACTTCAGATCGCTCAGCGTCTGGATCGTTTCGGTATGCATTACATTGAAGGCGGTTGGCCAGGTTCCAACCCCAAAGACATGGCGTTCTTCAAGGAAATCAAGCGTTTCAAAATGAAGACAGCCAAGGTTGTGGCTTTTGGATCCACACGACGTGCTCATACGGCAGTCCACGAAGATCCTCAAGTAAAAGCCCTGCTTGATTGCGGGACCAAAGTCATCACCATCTTTGGAAAATCCTGGGACCTTCACGTGACGGATGTGTTTCGTGTTTCGCTCAAAGAAAATCTTCAGATGATTCATGATACCGTGACCTATTTACGTTCCAAGGGTCGCGTGGTGATCTATGATGCAGAGCATTTTTTTGATGGATTCAAAGAAAATCCTGAATACGCACTTAAAACCATTCAAACTGCGGCCAAGGCCGGAGCTTCCAATATCACACTTTGTGATACGAACGGAGGCACGCTTCCGCACGAAATACGGCGCATTCTGCTGCGGGTGAAGCGATCCGTGAAAACACCGCTTGGCATCCATTGTCATAATGATTCGGAAATGGCGGTGGCCAATTCCATTGCAGCAGTTGGAGAAGGTGCAGTTTTGGTTCAGGGAACCATCAATGGTTACGGCGAGCGGTGCGGGAATGCCAACTTGCTCAGTATCATCGCGATTCTTCAAGTGAAGATGGGCGTGAAGTGTTTTCCTTCATCGAAACTCAAAGAGCTGACTTCTCTTTCTCATTTTGTGGCAGAGATTGCGAACATGCCGCTTCAGAACAATCAGCCTTTTACAGGAAGGTCAGCCTTTGCTCACAAGGGCGGAGTGCATATCAATGCCATGGTCAAGTGTGCGAGGACTTACGAGCACTTGGACCCGCGGCTCATTGGCAATCACAGGCGTTATTTGGTCTCTGAACTTGGCGGTAAGACCAACATTATGATCAAGGCAAAAGAGCTTGAGCTCGACCTTGGAAAAGAATCGCCTGAGACACGAAAGATTTTGGCAGAGATCCAGAAATTGGAAAATGAAGGCTATCAATTTGAAGCCGCTGAAGCAAGTTTTGAACTGCTGGTTCAACGCTTGCTTGGTAAACACAAACCATCTTTTGAAACGCGCGGAGTTTCTGTCCGCACTGAAAATATTGGGACCACAAAAACCAGTTCGCTTGCTGAGG
>CAZOOM010000114.1:0-6637 GCA_964581425.1 uncultured bacterium
CTCACTAATTCGGTAACTTTTTGAAGTTTATCGAAGGGGGTTTCATAATTTAAGCCCCCGTATTTTCTAAGATGATTATACTCAAACAAATAATTGCCTAAGTTTAACACCATATCCTCCATTGACGCAAAATGATTGGGTCTGAAAAACTCCTGCTTAATGATCTTCCAAAATGCTTCAATCTTGCCATTGCTCTGCGGATGATAGGGGGTGTGAGAATGTGCTTTATCCCAAGTTCTTCACACACCGTTTCAAACGGATGCTCTTGGGTTCCCTTGAACTCTCCGCCATTATCTGACATTACAGATTCAAACTTAAAGAACGTGCCAGGCACCGAGCCCGGGACAGGCATCATTCTGGCGAATCAAGCGCGAGCCGTCAAAAGAAAATTACAAATAGTTATAGAATGATACCGCTGGAGCACAGGATCACAGGTGCACAGGAGCACAAGTGAGCATAAGAACGTGCCAGGCACCGATCTACCCAGAATATTTAGAGGCTAGTTTCATCCGCTTAGGCCATCAGATTTAAAACCACTTTGATCATCATATCTTTTTCAGATGGTTTGCTGGCGGCAATCATGAGAGTTAAAGCCACCAGCGTATTATCTGCAATCCGTTTTGTACTTTCTTTTCTCAGCAGAATTTTATTCTTTTCGAGGAAACAAATGAACAAAGCGGCAGCAATCCGTTTATTTCCATCCACAAAGCTGTGGTTCTTGGTCACAAAGTAAAGCAAATGCGCGGCTTTCTCCTCAATGGTTGGGTAAAGATCTTTACCCCCAAACGTCTGATAAATCGTGGAAAGCGAACTTTTAAAACTCTTGTCCTTTTCCTGTCCCATCAGAGCTGAAGTTGCCAACCTCTCTTTCATTGCACCAATAATCGCGCGAGCATTTTTATAGCTCAGCACATAACTCGCTTTTTTAGTACCAGGCGGTTTAGAAAGTCGCTGGTGATCAAAATCATCAAGAAGATCTAGAGCTCGGGAATATTCGGAAATCATTTCCGCAATTCCACGTGCTTCTGGAGATAAACCCTCCACGCGAGCCACATTGCCGATCAGAGTAACGGCTTTTTGCAATTCTTGATATTTGGCTTGGACGCGTTCTAGCCTTTTTTCGTTCAGGGTAAAACCATCCACCAAGTGTTTTTTCAGGACTTGGGTGGCCCAAATACGAAATTGAGTACCCTGCCTAGATTTTACCCTGTACCCTACAGATATAATCACATCAAGATTATAAAAATCGACTTCACGAATGACATGGCGGCGCCCCTCTGTTTGAACTATCCGGAATTTCCGGATAGTTGCCTTTTTATTAAGTTCTTTCTCTTTAAACAAGTTAAGGATATGTTCGTTAACCGTTCTTATGTCTTTCCGGAATAATTCACCCATTTGCTTTTGGCTGAGCCAAACCGTATTTTGATCGAGACGCACCTCGACCTCATTCTTATATAAAATCACTTCACCTTTATTTGGTTCTTTGCTTTCTTTCATAGCTCACATTTCTTAGTCATTAGCAGATTAATAAATAAAAGGTACCACTTCCAACTGTGCCGGGTTCATGAGTAAAACAAGAAAACATTGAATGGTACCCGGTACCAAAGGGACAGGTACCAAGCCCGGGACAGGCATCATTCTGGCGAATCAAGAGCGAGGCGTCAAAAGGAAAAGGTGCCAGGCACCAAGCCCGGAGCAGCCATCATTCTGGCGAATCAAGCACAGCCAGTCAAAAGTTATTGAATGGTACCGGGTACCAAAGGGACACTTACCGGGTTCCAAGGAAAAGGTGCCAGGCACCAAGCCCGCTGTTAACAATTGGGCCGTTGGGTATCCGTTAACAGAAGCAAAATCATTGAAGCCTCTTAATCATGCCGATTATCTGCGAAAGCCTGCTATTGGGGTCATTCAAGCCAAGCTTATCGCACATTTCTAGCGCTCTTAATCGCTTCGGCTCATCCAACAAAGAAAGGTTATTCTCGCTCAGCATAGTTGCAGCATATTGGTACTCTCCCTTTTCGTAATAGATAGTTGCCATTTCATATGCTATCTCTGCCTTCTTTTTCATGTCCCCACCGTTTTGAGCTTTTTGATATTGATCAACCAAAAATGGAAGCCTAAGACTTTTTGGATGTTGGACGTACCCACTTACCTCCCGCAAGCCTCCTATTACTAGATAGGAGCCACCAGGTGATAAGAGAAGCAAAAGCATGAGTGCCAAAAATATAATCACAATGGCTAGTCCGCCAATGATCTTTTTTACGTTTGGTGTTGGCAATGGTGCGTTAGATTTCGAGAGCTCTGACTTACACTCCCAACATCTATCGAAGGATGGATTATTCTTCGCGCCGCACTTTGGACAAATATTTGAGTTCAATTAATGATAGCCCTCTTTGATTTACCATCAAAACTGTTAACAATTACTGTTAACAAAAAAGAACGAAGAACGTACGTAAAGAATAAAGAATAAGAACGCGAACGAACGTGCCAGGCACCAAGCCCGGAGCAGCCATCATTCTGGCGAAGAACGCGAAGAAGGTGCCAGGCACCAAGCCCGGGACAGGGACCATTCTGGCGAATCAAGCGCTAGGCGTCAAAAGAAAATTAAAAATAATGATTGAATGATACCGCTGGAGCACAGGAGCACAGGTGCACAGGATCACAGGTGCACAGGAGCACAGGTGCACAGGATCACAGGTGCACAGGAGCACAAGTGAGCAAAGAAAGGGTGCTGGGTACGGGGTACAGGGGGGGGTACTTTTTTTGTCAGCGGCAGTTAGTGCAAATTTTGCACATACTGAATGGGAGGCTAACTCTCCATAAACGGTACCCCTTCCGGATTTACCAGGTTCAAGGTTCATCCTCTTTCACGTCCTCGAACCACGGAGGTTCGGAATCAGTCCTTGCGAATCAGCCTTCTATAATCAAGCGACAAAACGTAGTAAGCATCACGGTTGCCAGAGCCCTGCTTTTCGATCAGTCCTTCGTCGATCCACTTGGCGAGCAGATCGCGCGCCGCACGCTCTTTAATCTGAAACATCGCGCAGAGGTTTTTCGTTTTGAGCTGAAGGTGCTTTTGGAAATAGGCTAGCACACGCTTCTCCCGCGGACCGATCTTCTGAAGGAGTTTCATTTCTTTTGCGCTTTTTTGAGGAGACGGCTTCTTCGTTGCCTCTAAAGCCTTCTCTTTGACTTGCTCAAAGACAATCGCGGCTCCCTTGAGAAAGTATTCGAGCCACAACGTGATGTCTGGATTCGGTTTGTCGTAATAATGCACACCCTGACATGCGTGTAGAGCGTTGTAATAGCCCTTGAGGTCTTCGGCGTAATATTCCTCCAGCGAATAGAATTGTTTGAGGTCATACTTCTCCTTGCAGAGAACAAGCGTCGCCAACGCTCTAGCGGTGCGTCCGTTTCCATCCATGAAGGGATGGATCGTCACGAATTGATAGTGCGCAACACCCGCCTTCAAAATCGCATGAGTCTCCCGATCATGATTTAACCATCCTACAAACGATTCCATGAGGCCGGGCACATCCTTTGCTTCGGGTGGAAAATAAACGGGCTTGCGTGTTATGGAGTCGTAAATGGCATTCTGCGCTTCACGGTACTCGCCACGGAGTTTTCCCTTCAGGATGCCTTTCTGAATGACTGAATGAATTTCCTTGATGAGATTTTCCGTGATGGGCTTACCGCTCTGAGCGACCTTGTGGATGAGTTCGAGAGAGTTGTAATAGTTGATAACCTCACGTTTGTCGATCTCGCGAGCGATCACTTCTTTGCCCGCCAGCATCTCTTTAGTTTGCTTGAGCGTCAGGCGGTTGCCTTCGATCTTTGTGGAGTAGTGAGTCATCTTGACGGATGCTTCCTGCCGCATCTCGCGTTCCAAAGCAAGGGGCATATCAAGAGCCTCCACGATCTGGCGGGACGCTTCGATTCTTCCAAGGTTCTTGATCATGGAAGCGGTAGTTCGGAAAATGGGGTTGTAAGTCATCATAGCTCCTCAATTGATAACTACCGATACATGATCGCAGGCGGTAATCCAAAAACCGCCGCGATCAGTACTGGCAGAACAACTGCCGGTAAACTGCCGACAAAGTGCCGATAAAAGTATAGCACAATTTGGCGTGCGGAGGAATCATGGATCGCCAAAGAAGCAAAGAACGTGCCAAAGAAGAACGTGCCAGGCACCAAGCCCGGGACAGGCATCATTCTGGCGAATCAAGAGCAGCGCGTCAAAAGAAAATTGAAAATAGTTATGAGATGGTATCGCTGGAGCACAGGATCACAGGTGCCCATCACCTAACCAACACCGGAGGTTGGAACATTGGACAACATTCTGGTAAATCGCAATTAAGTGCGATGCTCCCCGATTATGCTCGTTTAGGCTCATGCATAAACTAGCATTCCCTAGCAAAAGCAGTCCTTCACAGATACCGCCATGATGCTGATGTATTCTTTCTTTTAGAGGCTTTTTAAATTTTTTTAGAAACTAGTTGTGTTCTAGGGAGCTTTTTATGAAACTGCTAACACTTTTTTTTCGGATAACTATCGTTGTTTTTGCTTTTTTTGCAAATGTGCTCATCGGAATTCCTGATCTTATTTTTGCTTCTACAAAATCCGTACTGGACCCCGCAGAACAGCATCAACCCACCAAGAAAATTGATTCTGCCTCTTCGAAGGCACCGACAGTTTCCGGGGCAAAACAGCAAGACCCATCCTTATATTGGCTTGAAAGTGGGAGCAGCCCTTTATCCACAAACCCAATCGAAGCAGTGAAAGTTGTTCAGACACCTCATCGCAAGGCAGAAACAACAGATCAGCCCAACATTTTGTACAATGTTGAAAATGGGAAAATGGTCTTCTATGTCAAACAAAATGGAAATGGCTACAAGAAAATCTCTCTGGCTCTTGGTGCAGACAAGATCCGCGCGAATGGAGACATTATTTCAGTCAAGGCAGTTCCAGGCAGCCAACACATTTTTTTCTCCACTCAAAATGCCGTTTATAAAGTGAGCACGGAAACCGCTGGCATTCAGCTAACTAGATTAGCCGACCTAACTCAATCTCATACGATTCCCGAAAAACTTACTACCGTATCGACACAAGGTTCAGGAATCATTCCCTTGGATTATGAAGTCTATCTGCTGCAGGATCGAAAGCTTCATGTGCTTCCTTTAGCGCCCCTAGCCGGGTATTCACCTCCAACTCAGCCACAGCTTTTTTACAGCGAAAAGGAACGAAACGACACTTTATCCGAATGGAATACGGTTTGGAATGGAACCACGATGGAATCTCGGTTTCGATATCCGGGAAGCAATATTCCGGTGCTTACAGTGAACCAGCAAAAAGTAATCTTAGATGTCTTAACAACTTTAAGACTCGGAGCTCCAACGTATTGGCAGAAATTTATGAACAACATTAGCGTCATTTATATGAACCAGGATTCTAGAGCTCCTGATGGCGTATCGGCGACTCTTTCAGCCGTCACTATTCCAGGCGGTGGAAGGTCCATTGGTCTTTACAATGGCTTTTTTGGAAGAATCGGTTCGAGTTATGACTGGAACTCCCTCGGCTTTGCCCGCCAAACCCTGTTGAAAATATTGGTTCATGAGGGATATCACCACCCCGGTATATCAAGTTCTTTAGACTCTGCCTATGGAGTTTCACCAGGAGAACTTGTGGCAGGTGGTGCTTCCTCAGGAACTGCATTAGCAGAAGAAGACACCGAGTGGCGTACCGCGAAAACGATCAATGCCATCGGCCAAACACTTGGATGGTCTTCAATTTATGGAAATGATTCTTTCCATTTTACCGACAAGAACCATGCCTATCAGGAAGTCTGCGATGGCAGCCAATCTCATTGTGTAAAATATTATTATTATTTTCGGGATTTTGATTTTCCCAAAGCGGCTGAAAAACATTCCACAAATCCGTTTTGGATTTTCGCCTCAGGTCGTCCTGGGGAGGGGGCATTTTTTATTAACAATGCCCGGTTGTTCGCATCCGGCCGAATAGTTCTAAAAATAGAGCTCAAACCCTGAAAAAATAAGCGGAAGAACGTGCCAGGCACCGAGCCCCAAGTGGGTAAAGAAAGGGTACGGGGTACAGGGAAAGCACAAAGAATGTGGCTCGCATCCATGCTCTTGCATGGGGTGATTCCGGCGGGAAGTCCCGCGTCGTTCCGCCTGTAGCGGAACTCCTGGGACGATTTTTTTTTGCAAAAAAAATCGGGGCAGCAGGACGGAGCCGTACACGTCGCTCGTTAGAAGTGACGGCGCCGCACCTGCGCATCAGCGCAGGTGTTTGAATATCTATGTTTCTCCAGCCCCATCGCTTTCGCGTTGGGACGACCAATTTGTACTATTCAAAACCAGCCTTTCGGCTGGCTTTTGTTTAATGTAAAAATTGGTCGGGGCAGCAGGATTTGGCGCCTTCCGCTTCGCTCCAGGTCGCCGCCCGTCTGCAAAAACATGACATTGGTCATGTTTTTATGCGCAGACTCCCTTCAAATCCTCAGTCCCGGTCCTTTAAATAAAAAGACAGGACGCATTTTTTTCTATGTCCTGTCTTTTTTATTAATGGTCGGGGCAGCAGGATTTGAACCTGCGACATCTTGCTCCCAAAGCAAGCGCTC